>DAOUQU010000266.1 GCA_030625445.1 Gammaproteobacteria bacterium | reverse complement strand
CCATAAAGCTGCCTTTGTGGCTCGCTATATATGCCGTTGACGGGCCAGGTGCGGGTGATATCCGAAGCATAGCAATCGATCTCACAGCCGGCATCGATCATCACCAGGTCGCCATCACAGAGCTCGTCACGATTTTCGATGTAGTGCAGAATGCAGCCATTATCACCGCCGCCAACGATCGCGGGATAGGCCTGTCCGGTGGCGCCTTTCGAGGCGGTTTCATACTCAAACTGCGCATGCAGCTGGTACTCCTTGAAACCGGGACGACACTTTTTCATGAGGTTGATATGCGCCGGTGCTGACACTTTTGCAGCCCTGCGCATCAGGGCTATCTCCGAACGGCTCTTGTAGAGGCGCATGTCGTGCAGATAGTGGTCCAGGGCCACAAACTGCAGCGCCCCCTGAATACCCGAACGCGCCCGCACCTTGGCAATCCATTCCGACATCTGCTGATCCAGCCATGGATCACACCCCATCGCATAAAAGATCCGCTCACACTGCTCCAGCATGCGCGGCAGAATCTCATCCAGATCGGTAAAGGGAAAGGAGTCATCAGCGCCAAAGTCGCTTATCGCCCCCTCCTGCCCGGCGCGGCGTCCATCCCACTGTTCCCTCTTCGGGTCACGCGGACGGCAAAAGAGAATATATTCTGCGGCCTTGCGTCCCGGAATCAAAATCGCAACAGCTTCGGGTTCGGCAAAGCCGGTAAGGTAGTAAAAATCGCTATCCTGGCGATAAGGGTGATGCACATCACGGTTGCGTATGCGTTGGGGCGCCGCCGGGATAATGGCAATCGCGTTTTTACCCATCATGCGCATCAGCTGATTGCGACGGCGTTTGAATTCAGTCGCGGTCATCGGGGAGATCCTCATAGATGGTCATGACGGCAACTCGCAGATATTCCTCCAGTTCGTTCATCTGCTGCCTCTGCTCTTCATCATCGGCATCCACGGCCTCTACATCGAGGCGCGTAAACTCACTGATGTCTGCGAGAGTCTCCTGCGCCACATCAGACATCTTCAGCTCATTGTCCCTGGCGCTGATGCCAAAGCCGAAAAGATATCCCTGGCACCAGTTGACCAGCTGCTGCGCCCTTTCATCGCTGCGGACATCATCATCCGGAAGCATCAGGCGGAAACCCATAACAGGATCTTCAAGCTGCTCCCTGATTTCGGCGTGCATCTGCAACAGGGTGCTTTTACACTCCTGCACCTGCGGTTCATGCGCATCACTATCGCGAAACAGCTCCTTCTGCATGAGTTGCAAAGAGGTCTCGAAGTCACCGCAGATCAATCCACAAATGAGGGCATGCACCTCTGCCGGCCCGATCTCCATGCCGGTGCCGGAGAGCTGCTCTTTTATTTCGTCATATTCGGGGAGTTGGTTCACGTCTAATTTGTCCGTCGATGAAGCCCTGGATCAGGGTTTGATATCTACTTAGTAATTTAAGATCTCTCCCTGCGGTCGAGATGACATTAGGGAGGATGATCCCTATGCTACAAGATTCCTCGTCGTTCGTGCCTCACTTCCCTCGGAATGACACGTAAAGCTGTAAAGTGCTGAATAATGACAACCTTCACGCATCAGGGTAGAGTGGATTATAGGCTCTCCTGCACCCTGGAGCGTGAAAAATCCCGCATAATGCAAGAAATTTGTGCTTTTATTGAGAATTGAGCGCCTATTATGCCCTCTGGCATTGACCCGTTCCAACTTGCTCTCTATAGTTCGGGATGAAGTTTGAAGTTGCTGATGAACGGAATGGATAATTATGCCTGATAATGAGTTAGAGTCTCTTGAATCCAAAGTCGATGATCTGGTCAATGCATGCATGCATTTGAAGGAGGAGAACCAGACCCTGCGCACCAGCCAGGAGGACCTTGTGAGCGAGCGTGCATCCCTGATTGAGAAAACCGAACTCGCAAGAAACCGCGTTGAAGCCATGATCAGTCGCCTCAAGTCGCTGGAAGAGAACACATGAGCGCACCAAAACCTGTCGCAGTCACCATTCTTGGTGAAGAGTACCTGATCTCCTGCCCACCCAAGGAGGAGCCTGAACTGAAACAATCCGCTGAACTTCTCGATCAGCGCATGAGAGAGATTCGTTCCAGTGGCAAAGTGATGAACAATGAACGCATCGCCGTCATGGCGGCATTGAATCTCTCGAATGAGTTGCTGCATCAGCAACAGCAAGTCAGCAGCGAATCCGGCAAAATCGATGGGCAGCTGCGATCATTGAGGCATAAAATCGAGAGCGCTCTAAATCCGTAAACTTTTGATCATCTGGCGCAATGCCGGTTGGTTCTTTAAAACCTATTAACTATACACCCTTTCCCCGCCTCTCTAACAGCAGTTCTGGCAGCTGTGAAATTTTTCTGCCAAACGCGGATAAATCAACTGGAATTTCAGCAAAAATAGGATATGATGGTTTCAGGGTGATTTCTACTGTGTTCGATTGTTGATCGGTTTCTTGAGCCTTGCATTTACCCCGGGAGTGGATGGTATTACTGGTGTGCAAGTCCGCCTTGAGCGGAAAGCCTTATGTGATACCTGAAGCACCCACTTGAACTATTAAGGTTCAAGGGTATGATCGACGTCGGCATCTGTGGTATCGCCCTACTCCTTTAGGGGCTGTCCATGAACAAGCTTCGTTCATCCATTCGCCGGCAACGTCTGCAGCTGTCGGCGGCACAGCAGCGACAGCACGCACTCCTTGTCTGCAAAAATCTCTCCCGCCTGCGTCATTTTCAAAAAGCCAGGCACATTGCAATCTA
>DAOUQU010000157.1 GCA_030625445.1 Gammaproteobacteria bacterium | reverse complement strand
TGACGAGGAATATTGCGGTATCGTCTATGCCGACAATCTGCAGACGCCTGCCTTTATCAAGATCTATGATCCGAATAATCTTGGCGTCAGCTGTGGTTTCAGTGACAATCCACCCCTGCCGGGCTGGATATTGAGCCGCATACCGCCTGTTGACCTCCCACAGGCGATTCAGCCGCCCAACAAGAGACGCCACTGGTGGCAGAAAATATTTCATTGAGTTGTGGTGAATTTCTGATCCCTGCCAGATTAAAGAAAATGTTATGTTACAATAACGCAGTGATTTTATAGGTTATTATTCCCGTCATCTATTTTTCCAGTAAGCAGGCTTTCCCATGACAACAGAGAGTAAAACCACAGAGACTCAGGCAGCTGCACTAAAGCAGATTACCCGTGCAGTTGTTGCCTTGCTCGATTCATGGCGCCTGCAAACTTCTGAGATGCAACAGCTTCTGGCTTTGCCGTCGAATGCCAGAGCGCGCATGTTCAACAAGTATCGTGACGGCAATGCACTCCTGCCGAATGATCCGGTTGTGCTGCGCCGGGCCATGTATCTGCTGCGCATCAATGATGCGCTGCGCACCACCTATCCAAGGAATCCTCAAATGTCCAAACGCTGGATCAGGCAGCCCCAGCGCCGCTTTGGACGCCAGACTCCCTTATCGATGATCCTGGAGCAGGGGGAGAGCGGTTTGATCCTGGTGCTGTGTGAGGTTGACTGTACTTTCTCATGGGACGTGTCAGGCTCCAGCCCGGCATAGTCCTCTTTTTCTGAATTTCACAGCCAGCAGGCAACTCCTACGATGTTCTGCAATCTGACTTCTGCTTCCAGGCACAGTCGGGGAATACTCCTGTTGTTATCACTATTTCCCCTTCAATGACATAACTCTCTGATTGATGCAGTTCATCTCCCGGCCACCCTTCTGGCGTATCCGGACAACGGATTTTCGAACCATGCGGCAAAGGAATTTTTCAAAAAATATCTTGACTTTTGCACAGCACAAATTTGACAGCCAGTTTTTATTGACAGAGCACCTCTTGCCTTGTTTTTAGCATCAAAAAAAACCTGTAAGCTATTAATAATAATACATTAATACGATTGTATAAAATTTAGACAATGTAACAGGGGAGTAATAAAATACCTATTCCCGCCTAAATTTTGAAAAGCTCTCCACAGAGTTATCCACAGCTTCTGTGGAGAACTTTTTTGAAAATTGTCTACTCAATCATATGCGGAAAATGTTGAATAGTGATTCGCAAGGAGTTGCTGTAAGTGATTGATATTTGACTCCGGCAATATTAGCGTCAACGCATACGCACATCTCCGGTATAATCCGCCACCTTATTCCTTCTCAATCATCGAGAGCTTCCAGTGATTAAAAAATTACGCAATATCGCCATCATTGCCCACGTCGACCATGGCAAAACCACTTTGGTGGATGAACTGCTGCAACAGTCGGGTACTCTCGGCGAACGTTTTGGTGAAGTCGAACGGGTCATGGACTCCAATGAACTCGAAAAAGAGCGCGGCATTACCATACTCTCCAAAAATACCGCGCTGAACTGGAACGACTACCGCATCAATATTGTCGATACTCCCGGGCATGCCGATTTTGGCGGGGAGGTTGAACGCGTGCTCTCGATGGTCGATTCGGTACTGCTGCTGGTGGATGCCGTCGAAGGGCCGATGCCGCAGACTCGCTTTGTGACACAGAAAGCCTTCGCCCATGGCCTCAAGCCAATCGTTGTCATCAACAAGATTGACCGTGACGGCGCACGTCCCGACTGGGTCGTTGACCAGACTTTCGAGCTGTTTGACCGTCTTGGCGCCACCGATGAGCAGCTCGATTTTCCGATCATTTATGCTTCGGCAATCAACGGCTATGCTTCAACGGAGGACTCCGTACGTGAAGGCGATATGACGCCGCTGTTCGAAGCGATCATCGAGCATTGCCCGGTTCCCGACGTGGACCCGGAAGGCTCCCTGCAGATGCAGGTGAGCTCACTGGGATATAACAGCTACACGGGCGCCATCGCCATCGGGCGGATTGCCAGGGGAACCTTGTCACGCAATCAGCAGGTCACCATCCTTGGTTCCGAAGGCGACAAGAGCCGCGCCAAGATCAACCAGGTGTTTGGATTCATGGGGCTTGAACGCATCGAAGTCGAAACCGCCTCTGCCGGCGATATCGTTGCCGTGACCGGCATCGAGGCGCCGCATGTCTCTGATACCATTTGCGATCCCGAAAGTCCGGAAGCGATGGAGGCTCTGAGTGTCGACGAGCCGACTGTCTCCATGACTTTTCAGGTCAATACCTCGCCATTTGCCGGAAAGGAGGGGAAATACCTGACCTCCCGTCAGATCAAGGAGCGTCTCGAGACAGAGCTGATCCACAATGTGGCGCTGCGCGTTGAACCGGGCGACCAACCGGAAAAATTTCAGGTTTCAGGCCGAGGTGAGCTGCATCTCTCAATCCTGTTGGAAACCATGCGCCGCGAAGGCTATGAGCTTGCCGTTTCACGTCCGGAAGTTATTTTTCGGGAGATCGAGGGCGAGAGATGCGAGCCCTATGAATCCCTCACCGTCGATGTGGAGGAGGCGCACCAGGGAGGTATCATGGAGGCGCTGGGAAAACGTCGCGGTCAACTCAAGGATATGCTGCCGGACGGAGCAGGGCGGGTGCGTCTTGACTATATTATTCCCTCGCGCGGCCTGATTGGATTTCAGACCGAATTTATGACTGCTACCTCCGGTACAGGCCTCATCTACCATGTCTTCGAGCACTATGGCGAAGCCCATAAAGGCGGCATCGCACCGCGTGGCAACGGCGCCCTGATCGCCAACGGCACCGGCAAGGCGCTTGGCTTCGCTCTCTTCAATCTGCAGGAGCGCGGCAAGCTGTTTATCGGCGCCAATGAAGAGGTCTATGAGGGGCAGGTAATCGGCCTGCACTCCCGCAGCAATGATCTCACAGTCAACCCGCTGAAGGGCAAACAGCTGACGAATGTTCGCGCCTCCGGCACGGATGAGCATATCGTGCTGACGCCGCCGATCAGAATGAGCCTGGAGCAGGCGCTCGAAGCGATCGAGGATGACGAGCTGGTCGAGCTGACGCCGAAATCGATCCGCATTCGCAAGCGACACCTCACCGAGAATGACCGTAAAAAGGCCTCCAGAGCAGCAAAATAACCCTCACCCGGTGGGAGAGGGGACCTATGAGCCTGTTGTTGGAGCTGTCTTCTGACCGCGATACGCTGATAGCCGCACTGAATAGAGGCATTGTGAATTTCTCGTTCCCACGCTCCCGCGTGGGAACGCAGACCTGGCTCGAAATTTATTACATATGCATTCCCACCGGGAACGTTGGGAAAGAGATATCGGGGATTTACCATGTTTCGGCTATTGCTCTTTTCCCTGCAACTTCTCCTGATCACACCAGCCAGTGCCGCCCAACTATCTCCCGGATGGCAGCCATCAAGCGGGTTGCCGACAACCATCGAGGCGCCTCTGCGCATATCCCTTGAATCCATCTATCGTGAAGTCGAAGAGTCGCTTCCGCAAGAGTCGGGGAATTGGCGTAAATGGAAACGGTCACATGGCATCGATACAAAATACCGCGCCTGGCGTGGACCGCTGAGTTTTGATATCCGTGATGATGTGCTGACCGTACAGGCGCATATCCGTTACTGGATCAGGGCGCACAAGCGGGTTCTGGGTGCTCTGAATCTCAACTCCAGCTGCGGAGTCAATGAACCACCGCGCCAGGCGATCATCGGAGTGCAGCTCAAGCTGGGTTGGGATGAAGAGTGGATGCTACGGCCTCAATACCGGGTGCTGCCCACGCGTTTTCTGGATCGTTGCACCATGACCATCGCGAATATCGATGTGACTCCGGTCATCGAAAAGGCGTTTCACAAGCAGTTGAAAAACAGACTTGACCAGGCGCTGGAAAAGCTGGAGCCCCGCCTGGCAGCCATGCAAAAGCAGGCGCAGCAAGGCTGGACTCTGCTGCAGCAAGCGATCGAACTCGATAGTCACTACTGGCTGCTGCTTCGCCCCGCAGGCTATGCGCTCTCTCCTATGAATGGATATGACGATATCCTCGAGCTGCAGCTTGCCGTGATGATGTATCCAAAAATGATCATGGGTTCCCGGCCCGAATCCGGTGACGCGCCGCTGCCGCCTCCAGGTCGCATCTATCCGGATCCTGGAGGGCATCATTTACACCTTGCGCTGGAGCTTGATTTTGCAGAGCTTGGACGAAGTCTCACCACGCTGCTGTCAGGTCAGCAATTTGATTTCAACAACAGCCGGTTTGGGATTGATATGATTCAGATAGCTGCACATCAGCAGCAAATCAACATCACCACGCATCTATCCGGAGATGCTGCCGGCATCCTTGATATCAAGTCGGATATGGCGTTTGATTCTGCGACTCAGCAGCTGACCCTGGACAATCTGGAGTATGACTATACGGCGGATAGCTCTCTGCATGAGAGACTCAACGGGGTGTTCTACGGCGTTATACGAAAGGCGCTGGAAGATGCAGCCAACCGGCAGATGCAGTTGTCGCTGGATCAATGGAAACAACG
>DAOUQU010000161.1 GCA_030625445.1 Gammaproteobacteria bacterium | reverse complement strand
ACCGTCACGCCCAGGAGATACTGAACAAGCTGGTCTACGCCGAGCCGCAGAACCAGCCGGCCAAGGATCTGCTGGCGGACGTATTCGAACAGATCGGTTACCAGCAGGAAAGCTCTAGTATACGTAACGCCTTTCTGGCGGCCGCGTTTGAGCTACGTAACGGAATCCCCAGCGGTGCGATACCAAAGACCTCTGGCCCAGACTTGGTACGGGCCATGGACACCGAATTGTGGCTGGATTTTCTTGGTGTGCGCCTCGACAGCAAGAAGGCTGAAGGTCACGCATTCAAGATCAACCTGATCACGCCGGACAACGATGAGAAGTTCGTGGTCGAACTGAGTAACGCGACCCTCACCAACATCAAGGGCTTTCAGGCCGATGATGCCGACCTGACGATCACCATCAATCGCTCCGATCTCGTGCAGACGATGATGGGAGCAGTCAGTTTTGATGAACAGATCGAGACAGGCAAGGCCAAACTGAGCGGCGATCGCAAGCACTACGAGCAGCTCAAGACAATGCTGGTCCACTTTACCCCTGATTTCGAGATGATGCCAGGGACCAAGCCGGTCAAACCTGCTGAGTCTACGATGAACCCCTTTGAACAGGACCCGCTGGGGAATACAGACGGGGGCTGATGTATCATGCTGCAGTCCGGATAGCCATGGCGAGGCGATGCCGGAGACAAAGAGTTCTGCGAGCATGTGGAATATTTCATTGCGATTCAATCTTACGGGATTCTTCAGACTTATGAGTAATATCTCAAAAAGCCCGTGTGAATTCCGTCATTGCGAGGGAGCCTAAGCGACCGCGGCACTAATTTTGCCTGGAGCAAAATTGAACGCACTTTGTGCGACCCAAAGGGTAAATTACAAGGATGTAATTTATAATTCCAAACCAGATTGCCGCGTCGCCTCCGGCTCCTCGCAATGACGCCTGTTTTAACAAAATGTATTCAATGCACAGGATTATTGAGAACATACGACTATGATTAGGAAATTACTGATTGGATTTGTTGTTTTACTACTGGTAGCAGTAGCCATACTGGCGATCGGTTATCAGCCCACTCTTCGTCTGATGCCTACTCCGGCAGTGATAAGCACAGGCGATCTGAATCCCTTTGATATCAATCCCAAGCAGGAAAAAAGCAACGAAATCCAGATACTGTTCGCCACCAACCGTATACCCGCCGGACAAACAGAAAACCGCATGTATAGCATATTTCCCGGCAACAAACTGCGCATGGGCATCGCGCACATGCGCATCGGTAAAGAGGAAACCCCGTGGGAAACCCTTTTCAACTTGTCGACCACGGAGGAGAAAGGCAGACGGCCGGCCTTGAGACTGGATAATCTCGAGGAGCTTGCGCAATATCCACTCAAACGCAGCAAATTATCTCAGCCTAAAAATACCCGGGCCATGGCGGATATGGTTAACAGTGCTCTCGAACGGAGCATCGACAAAGACATCACCATCTATGTGCATGGAGCCAATACCGCCGTTTACCGCGCCAGCGCCCAGGCAGCCCAGTATCACCATTTCACCGGACAGAACTCCGTTGTTCTGGTCTTCTTGTGGCCATCTGCTGAAAATCTTTTTGCCTACGGCACCGATACCCGTCATGCGCTTAGGTCGGCTCCGGCTTTTGCACAACTGCTCCGCTTGCTGGCTGAGCACACGAATGCCAAAAATATCAATATCCTCACCTACAGCGCCGGCGTCCAGATCGCCAGCCCTGCGCTGGATATTATCGGCAGAAACACCAAAAAAGAGCAAAGAGAAGAGATGCGGCTAGGAGAGATCTATTTTGCGGCAGCTGACATCGGGGTGGATACATTTACAAGACACCTGCAAAATTACATCGATATGCCACGCAGTACGACGCTGACCATCAACATGCGGGATAGTGTTCTATCCCTGGCTGCATGGCGTACTACTGTTTCGCGCGCAGGAAGCCCCGATACAGGGGACCTCAGTGAGGAAAAAAACAGATGGGTCCAGAATGCCTCCATGGAATCCGCGCTTAACTTCATCGAAGTCAGCGCCGAAACACTCAGCGGCATGAGTTCCAGATCACACGACTACTGGTTCACTCACCCCTGGGTCAGTAGTGACGTCCTGACCCAGTTTCTATTCCATAAACCTCCTCGCGAGCGAGGACTTGTGGAAAACATACGGGAAGATAGCATCCGCTACTGGACTTTTCCGCCGGATTATCAGGAACGCATCATAGATATCGTCACACAGGCTGTTGAAACCAGGAGAAGCCAGATAGCAGGTGAAGAGTAAAGGAACCTCTGAATAGATCCATGGGGTGGGGGCAATCACTTTTCAACGCAATATGGACGCTCGCTCGATTCGTACACATTTTTGAATGCCTGGTCAGCTGCATGAACGCCTATCGCAATCACGATCCCCGTAAAAACAATACCCACAAATGCGATAGCAATCGCAAGTAATTTTGATACTTTTTTCTTCGGGTAAAGGTCGCCGTATCCGACCGTGGCCGCGTTGATGAAGGCGTGATAAAAGGCATCAAACCTCGACCAGCCCTCATTTCTTCCAATGATGTATCCCAGGAGACTGACACACAATATAAGGAATATCAGGATCGGGCTTGCATAGCCAAGCTCGACGAGGAACAAGCGTATAAAATCAAAGGTGAATTTCATCAGTACATTTTACCGTTTCTTCTATTAATCTTCCGCCAAACGTAGTGAATGAGTACATTTTCAGGTATATCCTCATACTTAATCGGGCATATTTTAACACTGGTCAGAGGAATTTTGTTGTTGTAACATGTTGTTTCAGCGTGTTTTATTGCGCGTAGCTACAGTTAATTGCACCTACTGTATATCACATGAGGAGTGATTATTTCTTACGCTTGAACAGCTTCTCTCTTTCGATGTTGTAATAGAGGTCAACACTCTGCTGGTCACCTGACATGGTTTCGAGACTGAGTGTTTTTGTCAGCCTGTAGCGCATCACCAGCACGGATGAGGAGTCGAACAGCCCCAGCACATAGCCGACATAGAGACGCGGCGTCAGGTATTTTCCGAGTGCGACGCTGCTCTGGTCAAATGCGCCGCCACCGCCGATCAGGTAGGAGAGCGCTTCACTCTCCGATTTGGCGGGTTCAGTGAAGACCCTGGTATTGATGTTCTTGACATTGCCGGTGATGGCGACCCCGGCTCTGACACCATCGAAAGATCTGGCGCGAAATGCGCGGATATCCAGGCGCGGGTTGTCGACGGGGCCATCGAAGAGAATATTGCCGCGCTCTATGGTCAGATTCTGTCCATAGGCGGCGTATGTGCCGTTGTGCAGGGATAGCTGGCCTTCCCCGACGGCAGGCTTCTGCGCTTCACTGCTCACATGCAACACCCCCCTGATGTCTGTTGTTACTCCAAATCCCTTGAAGCTCACCTTGTCTCCCAGCGTCACCTCGATGTTGCTGTTGAGCGCCGTCACCATACCGCCACTCTCTTTTTGAGGGACTATTTTGCCCCTGTGAATGATCACCGTATCTTCAGAGACGTCTACAGCGGTGGGGGGGATGTCACGGAGCTGGATGCGTGCCTTCGGGATATCGAGACGTCCGCTCAGCTCCAGCTCCTTGATGTCTCCGGAAAGCTTCAGGTCAGGAGAGATCAATACCTCGGCTTCAGGGATTTTGGCGACCAGTACATCCTTGCCGTGGATGTTGATGGAGAATGGAAATCCCTGCTGCGGGTTGATTGAAGCCTTGCCGTCGAGATTCAGTTTTCCTTTTCCCGAGCTTGCCCCGCCTTTGAGCTGGACTTGCCCGCTCTGATCTGCTTTTGCCTGCAGCGAGATTTGAGTCACGTTGATATTGAGGTCAGGAAGCGTGAATGCGCCATTTTTCAGCTCGGCATCTCCAGTTACCAGAGGAGTTGCTGTCGTGCCGCTGATATTCGCCCGCAGGTGTACACTCCCTTTTGCATCCTTGATTTTTGGCGTGCGCGCCAGCAGCGGCGTCAGATCCGGCACATCGAGGGTGACTTTCCCATCGATGGGCTTGTCTTCCTTTGAGAAATCTACCTGCAGCTCTCCCTGTGCCTCTCCCCATGCGCCTCTCTCATTTGCACGCACATCAAAATTGATTTTGGCGTTCAACTGGTCCGACTGCAGTGTGGCGCTGGCCTTTGCATTGCGCAGGTCGATGTTGGGCTGCTGGCCGTTAGTGACAGCAAGGTAGCGGGCAGTTGGCAGCTCCATTTCGACTTCCAGCTGCGGTGATTCCACAGTGCCAGTGGCTTTGAGTGTGCCGGAGACACGGCCTTCAATTTTTTCTCCAGGCGGCAGCAGGGGCTGCACCAGCGCAAGCGGCAACCGGGAAAGCTTTGCATCAGCCTGAATCGATCCATCCTGCT
>DAOUQU010000366.1 GCA_030625445.1 Gammaproteobacteria bacterium | reverse complement strand
CCCCGATTAATCCTGTTCAACAAACCCTACCAGGTGCTGAGTCAGTTTACCGATGGCGAGGGGCGTCAAACCCTGGCGGACTATATCGACATCCCTGCGGTTTATGCCGCCGGAAGACTCGATCGCGACAGCGAGGGACTGCTGCTGCTCACCAACGACGGCAAGTTGCAGCAGCGCCTCAGCAATCCACGCTATAAAACCTGGAAAATCTACCTGGCGGAGGTTGAAGGCGTCCCGCAAACAGAACAAATCACCCGCCTGCAGCAGGGAGTCTCGCTCAAGGACGGCCCCACCCTGCCGGCACAGGTACGTGCTATCAACAAACCAGAAAGCTTGTGGCCCCGTCATCCACCAGTGCGTTTTCGAAAATCGATTCCCACCAGCTGGCTGGAGATCAGGATCAGGGAGGGGCGCAATCGCCAGGTCAGACGCATGACTGCAGCCGTTGGCCTGCCGACACTGCGGCTGATCCGCACACAAATTGGAGAGTGGAAATTAGAGGGACTTCAACCTGGGGAGTGGCGAGAGATGACTCTCTGAACGTTTCAAGAGAGAATAGTTCTGATCAGGTTGATCGCAAAAAAAACCTCCACCGACGATCGTCAGTGAAGGCATACATAACAGAAATCAACCTCTAGAGGTTGCTGCGATGCTTTTTTCAGAGTTGCTGCAATTACTTCTTCTTGGCAACAACATGAATCACAACAATACGCTCTTTGGCCATTCCTTCCGGAGTGGTAGCCACAGCTTCTGATTCACCTTTACCAGTAACTACGATCTGGTCGAGAGTAAGATTAGTTTGTGCTGCAATATAGTCTGCGACGGACTGGGCGCGTGCTTCGGACAACTTCTGGTTATGCTCTGCAGATCCGGTGCTGTCAGTGTAACCGGTCACTTCAATATCATAAACCTGACTTTGCCCGCGATACTTGTTGATGCGCTCATTGATGATGCCCTGGCCATCTTTTGACAACGTGGAACCATCGACTGGAAACATCGTCCCTGCTTTCAGGACAATGGTGTCGCCCTCTACCACTGTCAAACTGGAAGCAGTTTTAGCAACGGTTGCATGCAGAGAAGGAGTTTCGGCGAATGTGGTTCCTGCCACACCCATGCCCATCATCAATGCAATCGCTGATACAGAAGCCAACTTTGAAATTCTTTTACTCATCTCATTTTTTCCTATTTGGTGGTGTATTAAAAAGTAGATTATTTACTGTCGGGGAGGACAGTAAAAAAAAATCCTGCAAAGCCTTAGCAGAGGCGCAAGATATCCTCACTCTATCTTATTTGATCCCGTATGGCAACCATGAGGCTGAATCAAAAAAAGAGTGCTGTCGACACAATCCGGGCTGCAAAATACCGGTATTATGAATGATATACTTTGCATATTTATTTTTAGGGCACTCTTCATGGAACTCAGCACTCTTACAGCCATCTCTCCTGTCGATGGCCGCTATGGCGGCAAAACTGCAGCATTACGCTCCATATTCAGCGAATATGGCCTGATTCGTTATCGTGTACTGGTTGAGGTGCGCTGGCTGCAGGCTCTGGCGGCTGATCAGGAGATCTCCGAAGTCCCCGAGTTGAGTGAAGAGACTCAGCAAATACTCAACAGCATTGCTGACAATTTCTCGGAAGCAGATGCGCTACGCGTCAAGGAGATCGAAAGCACCACCAACCACGACGTCAAGGCGGTCGAATATTTTCTCAAGGAGAAGATCAGTGACACGCCCGAGTTAATGACCATCAGTGAATTCATTCACTTCGCCTGCACCTCGGAAGATATCAACAACCTAAGCCACGCCATGATGCTGCGTGACGGCCGCGACCAGGTGCTGCTGCCGGAACTGGAGAAAACCATCGCTGCCATCAGCGCCCTGGCGCATGAACATGCAGCGCAACCTATGCTGTCGCGCACCCATGGACAACCCGCCTCACCGACCA
>DAOUQU010000276.1 GCA_030625445.1 Gammaproteobacteria bacterium | reverse complement strand
AGCTGAAGCAGCCGGTAGTTCCGATGGATCCCACCACGGCATCACCTGATCTGGCTCCGAATGCCTGGGCGGCATCCTCGATGAGGACTAGATTATGATGATCGGAAAGCTGCTGCAGCGCATCCATGTCGGCGGGATGCCCAAAGATATGCACCGGCAGAATCGCTTTTGTCTTTTCTGTGATCTTTAGCGCAACACTCTGCGGATCGAGGTTGAAACTCTCTGCATCGACATCGGCAAACACCGGGGTGGCGCCAACGAGAGAGATTGACTCGGCCGTAGCAAAAAAGGTAAATGGAGAAGTGATCACCTCGTCTCCGGAACCAATGCCCAGCGCTCGCAGTGACAACACCAGGGCATCTGTGCCATTGGCGACGCCGAGCGCATAGCTTGAACCGATATACTCTGCCGCCTGCTGCTCAAAGGCAGTGACAGCATCGCCAAGAATGAATGCCGCCTTGCTGCCGGCCGCGTCTATCGCTGCAAACCACTCATCGCGCAGTTCAGCAAATTCAGCGGTCAACTCGAGATAGGGAACCCCCGCTTGACTCATGTTACTCACCCTCTATTTTTTGTTTAATCTGCAGTGCGACATCCAGCGCCTTGAGACCGGTCTCTCCATCAACCAGTGGCTGCTTATTGTGAATGATCACATCGACAAATGAGGCCAGCTCTTCATCCAGCGGCATCACAGGCTCGATATCGACGATATCCGAAACGATTTCGCCCCACTCGGACTCCTTCGATGGAACGGCCGTGGCTCTCTCCAGGCGCTGGGCTATAAAGTCGAGCGACAGGTAGTGCTTCGGTTCGAATACCCGGATGCGGCGGCTATCCTCTTTTGAGATGCGGCTCGCAGTGACATTTGCTGCGGCGCCATTGGCAAACTCCAGCCTGGCGTTGGCGATATCGAGATGATCCGTCAATACCGCCGTACCGGAAGCGGAAATCGAGGTAATCTCCGAATCGATGAGTGACATAATAATGTCGATATCATGAATCATCAGGTCAGAGATGACATCCACATCGGTCGCACGCGCCTTGAATCCACCCATACGCTGCGCATCGATAAAACGTGGCTGTTCGATGTGTTCGGCCAACGCCATGATGCCGGCGTTGTAGCGTTCAAGATGGCCTATCTGCAGGATGGCACCGGATTTTTTTGCCAGATCGACAATCTCCCGCCCCTCTTCGACCGTGGAGGAGATGGGCTTCTCCATCAGCATGTGAATTCCCTTTTGCAGGAAAGGCCTGGCAATCTTAAGATGTAGTGTAGTCGGCACCACGATGCTGACAGCATCCACCTGCCCCAACATCTGCTCGATTGAGAGGTAATCGGTACCCGCTTCTGAGGCAACCTGTTCTGCCTGCTGCTGGTCGCTGTCACTGACGCCAACCAGCTCCACGTTATCCATGCGGCTGTAGATCAGCGCATGAAAACGTCCCAGATACCCCACGCCAACGACTCCAACCCGCAGTTTATTCGCCATCATTTCTTATCGCCATTATTAGCCACTTTCATCACATTGCATTGAATTGTATCATTAGGCAATCATTACGCCCTCTTCTTCAATCCTTTTCAATCTTTTGTGTGGTGAAAAATGCAAACAGATCACGAAATATCCATCAGTGTCGAGACCAGTTATATTGAATCGCAATCTGCTCCTGCAAATAATATTTTTGCTTTCAGCTACACCATCAGCATCCATAATAGCGGTGAAACAGCTGCAAAATTGCTCAATCGCCACTGGGTGATCACCGATGCGGATGGCAAGGTTCAGGAGGTGCGGGGCGAAGGGGTTGTTGGAGAACAGCCCCATTTGCAGCCGGGTGAGGCTTTTCGCTACACCAGCGGCACACTGCTGGCGACTCCTGTGGGAAGCATGCAGGGGGAGTATGAAATGGTTGATGACAGCGGGCAGCGTTTTGTAGCAACGATTCCACCGTTCTCACTGGCGAGGCCGAACAGCCTGCATTAGATTCTTTTCAGCCCTCTCCCGGAGGGAGAGGGGATTAATCGTTCTTAGAAGGGAATATCGTCTTCAAAATCACCGCCTTGTGGCTCGGCAGCAGGAGTTGCTTGTGCAGGCGTGGGCTGTGCGGCCGCTTGCTGTGCAGGAGCCGGCTGATTTGAGAAACCGTTGTCCTGCTGCTGGTATCCGCCTCCCATGGAGGCCGTGCCCCCGCCGCGGCTGTCGAGCATCTGCATATCATTGGCAACGATCTCGGTGGTATAGCGGTCCTGGCCGCTTTGATCCTGCCATTTACGCGTCTGCAGCTTGCCTTCGATGTAGACCTTGCTGCCTTTGCGCAGGTATTCTCCAATGATCTCGGCAAGCCGCCGGAACGCGACCACCCTGTGCCACTCCGTGCGCTCCTGCTGCTGACCAGTATTCTTGTCTTTCCAGCTTTCACTGGTCGCTACGGTAATGTTTGTCACTGCATTGCCGTTCGGCATATATTTGACTTCGGGGTCCTGTCCCAGGTTGCCAATCAAGATCACCTTGTTAACTCCACGTGTTGCCATATTATCCTCCTATGATTGAGTTATGTAGTTTACTTGGAAGCGCCCAGCGCTTCCACTGCTTCCAGTTTTTCTTCATCCAGTGTTGCCGAATTGACTTTCAGATAGGCAACTCCCTCGTCT
>DAOUQU010000425.1 GCA_030625445.1 Gammaproteobacteria bacterium | reverse complement strand
CCTGATTTATGACTCTGATTCTACAATCTGTGATCACCTGCCCTGAGTGCGGTGTTTCACGTGAAGAGAGCATGCCGACAGATGCCTGTCAGTGGTACTACGAGTGTACAGCCTGCGGCGCATTGCTGAGGCCGAAGAGGGGCGACTGCTGTGTGTTTTGCTCGTATGGCACAGTGCCTTGTCCGCCCGTACAGGAGCATAACAAAGGGTGTTGCGGTTGATGCACCCAGTTACGCTTTAGAAGTTCTCGGTTGACTCGAAAAGGCCGACCCGCAGGTTTTTTGCGAGATAGATTTCACGGCCATCCACTTCGATGCGGCCATCGGCGATGCCGAGCACCAGTTTCTGCGCCAGCACGCGTCTGATATCGATGTGGTAGGTGACGATCTTTGCAGTGGGCAGGATCTGCCCCTTGAATTTGACATCGCCTACACCAAGAGCGCGCCCGTGACCGGGGTGGCCGCTCCAGCCAAGAAAAAAACCGAGCAGCTGCCACATGGCGTCCAGGCCGAGACAGCCGGGCATCACCGGGTCGCCGGGAAAGTGACACTCAAAAAACCATAGATCCGGATTGATATCCAGCTCGGCAACAATTTCGCCTTTGCCATATTTCCCGCCTTCATTGGTAATGAGGTTGATGCGATCGAGCATCAGCATATTGCCGATGGGCAGCTGGGCGTTTCCCGGACCAAAGAGTTCGCCATGACCGCATTGCAGGAGCTCTTCTTTATTGTAACTGGATTGATTATTCATTCAGGCTGTTTCCTGCAATTTTTGAGTAAGAAAATCGACGATTTCGCCGACGGGAATCATGCTGTTTTCACTATCGGTACGCGCTCGATATTCAACCATGCCTTCGTCCAGCGAGCGTTCGCCGATGACAATGCGGTGCGGGATTCCGATGAGTTCCATATCGGCAAACATGATGCCCGCTCTGGTATTTCGGTCATCGAGCAGCACTTCGACGCCTGCGTCGCTGAGCTGCCGGTATATCTGTTCGACACTCTCCCTGACCTTGTCGGATTTATCCATGCGCATGGGCAGCAGGGCGACGTGGAAGGGGGTGATCGAAGCAGGCCAGACAATACCCTTGTCATCATGGTGCTGTTCGATGGCGGCAGCAACCACGCGGGAGACGCCGATGCCGTAGCAACCCATGGTCATGGTGGCGCCGCGGCCGTTCTCATCCAGCACCTCTGCCTTCAGCGCCCTGGCGTATTTCTCACCAAGCTGAAAGATATGGCCAACCTCGATGCCGCGGGCGATGGTCAGCGTGCCTTTGCCGTCGGGGCTGGCGTCGCCTTCAACCACATTGCGGATATCGGCAACCTCCGGCAGTGGCAGGTCACGCTCCCAGTTGATGCCGAAGTAGTGTTTGTCATCTTCATTGGCGCCGGCGCTGAAATCGGAGATGACGGCGGCACTGCGGTCTGCAATGCAGGGGATCTGCAGATTCAACGGTCCGAGGGAACCCGGGCCTGCACCAATGGCATCGCGTATCTCTTCATCGGTCGCAAAGCAGAGCGGTGCTGCAACCTGGGG
>DAOUQU010000046.1 GCA_030625445.1 Gammaproteobacteria bacterium | reverse complement strand
AGACAGTGACAAAGAGTTATAAAGAGACCCTCAATCTTCCTAAAACCGGTTTTCCGATGAAGGCCAACCTGGCTCAGCGCGAGCCGAATATGCTGCATCAGTGGGAGCATAACGATCTCTATGGGAAGATTCGTGAAATTTGTGCAGGCCGTCCTCAATTTATTCTGCATGACGGTCCTCCCTATGCCAATGGCCAGATTCATATCGGCCATGCGGTCAACAAGGTGTTGAAAGATATCATTATCAAAAGCCGCACCCTGGATGGATTCGACGCACCCTATGTGCCGGGCTGGGATTGTCACGGTCTGCCGATCGAACTGCAGGTGGAGAAGAAGGTCGGCAAGCCCGGGCGTAAAGTGACTGCCGCGGAGTTTCGCAAGGCGTGCCGCACCTATGCAGGCAAGCAGGTCGACGGGCAACGTGAAGATTTCAAACGTCTTGGTGTACTCGGGGAGTGGAAGAATCCCTACCTCACCATGAATTATACCTATGAAGCCAACATCATTCGCTCACTGGGAAAGATCGTTGCCAATGACCACCTGGAAAAAGGCTACAAGCCGGTACACTGGTGCACCGACTGCGGATCAGCCCTGGCTGAAGCCGAAGTAGAGTATCAGGACAAAGAGTCCTATGCGATCGATGTGCGCTTTGGCATCGTCGATGAGGAGGCGCTGTTTGCAGCCTGTCATTCGGTGCCGGATCATCACGGTGAAGGGCCTCTCTCTGTTGTGATCTGGACGACCACTCCGTGGACACTTCCCGCCAACCAGGCGGTAGCGCTGAACCCGGGGCTCGAGTATGTCGTGGTGCAGTGCCAGAGTGATCATGGCAAAGAGCGTCTGCTGGTTGCAGAGGGTCTGCTCAAAGAGACCATGGATCGCTGGAATATCGAAAAATGTCACGTGCTCGCCTATGCGAACGGCGCGGCTTTCGAGTGGCTGCAGCTGCAACACCCCTTCTATGAGCGTCATGTGCCGGTCATTCTTGGCGAGTATGTCACCCTGGATGCGGGCACAGGCGCTGTGCATACTGCCCCAGGCCATGGTGTCGAGGACTTTGTCGCCGGGCAGAAATATGGCCTTGCTGTCGATAACCCGGTAGGCGGCAATGGCGTCTTCGAAGAGGGCACCGAACTCTTTGCGGGTGAGCACGTCTTCAAGGCGAACGAACATGTCATCGAGGTGCTGCAGCAACAGAATGTGCTGCTGCACATGGAGCGCGTCACGCACAGCTATCCACACTGCTGGCGTCACAAGACCCCGATCATCTTCCGTGCAACGCCGCAGTGGTTTATCAGCATGCAGAAGAACGGACTGCGCAAGGCGGCTCTGACGGAGATCGGCAAGGTCGAGTGGCTGCCGGAGTGGGGCAAGGCGCGTATCGAAGGCATGGTCGAGGGACGCCCGGACTGGTGTATTTCGCGGCAGCGCACCTGGGGCGTGCCGATTGCACTCTTTGTGCACAAACAGACAGGAGATCTGCATCCCGACACGGCCGATCTCATCGAGAAGGTGGCTCAGGCCGTAGAGCTACAGGGTGTCGAGGCCTGGTTCTCAATGCAGGCAGAGGAGCTGCTGGGTGAGGATGCAGAACACTATGAGAAGGTGACAGATACCCTGGATGTGTGGTTTGACTCTGGTGTCTCCCATGCCTGTGTGCTGCAGCAGCGTGAGCAGCTGCACTCTCCTGCGGATCTCTACCTGGAGGGTTCTGACCAGCATCGCGGCTGGTTCCAGTCTTCATTGATGACATCCACGGCGATGTATGGATGTGCTCCCTACAAACAGGTGCTGACGCATGGTTTTACAGTCGATGCCCAGGGGCGCAAGATGTCCAAGTCTGTGGGGAATGTGCTGCAGCCGCAGAAGGTGATGAAAAACCTCGGCGCCGATATCATTCGTCTGTGGGTGGCAGGAACAGATTATCGCGGCGAGATGAATGTCTCCGACGAGATTCTCAAGCGCACGGCGGACGCCTATCGCCGCATTCGCAACACCACGCGCTATCTGCTCTCCAATCTGCATGGGTTTGATCCTGCACAGAATCTGCTTGCCGCTGATGAGATGCTGCCGCTGGATCGCTGGGCCGTTGATTGTGCCGCCAAACTGCAGCAGGAGATTATCACTGCCTACAAGGAGTATCAGTTTCACCTCATCTACCAGAAGATCCAGAACTTCTGCATCAACGAGATGGGAGGCTTCTACCTGGATGTCACCAAGGATCGTCAGTATACCTGTCAGGCTGACAGCCTGGCGCGCCGCTCGACGCAGACAGCCATGTACCATATTGCCGAAGCGCTGCTGCGTTGGTTGTCTCCGATTCTGAGCTTTACCGCCGATGAGGCGTGGCAGCATCTTCCCGGAGAGCGCAGCGAATCCGTGTTTCTCGAGAGCTGGTACGCGGGGCTATTCGAGCTGACAGAGAGTGACGTGATCAGCGCCGCGCAGTGGCGGCTAATCATGGCCGCCCGCTCTGCCGTGGGCAGGGAGCTGGAGCTGCTGCGCAATGAGGGTGGTATCGGCTCATCCCTGGATGCGGAGGTGACGCTCTACTGCGATGCCGAGCTGCATGCCGCGCTGGCGCAATTACACGACGAGCTGCGTTTTGTGTTGATTACTTCACAGGCGAAATTGTTGATCGAGGCGCCGGATGATGCACGCGCTACCGAACTGGCGGGGCTGAAAGTGATGGTGGCTGCCTCGCAGCAACCGAAGTGTGAACGCTGCTGGCATCATGTAGAAGATGTGGGGAGTGACGAGGCGCACCCCGCTCTTTGCGGTCGCTGCATCACCAATATTGATGGCGAAGGCGAACAGCGGAAGTATGCCTGATGCTCAAATGGTTGTGGCTGTCGATTGTTGTGGTGATTCTCGATCAGTCTAGCAAGCTGTGGATCGACAGCAATATGACGCTATACGAGCGCTTGCCGCTCATCGATGGTTTTTTTGATCTGACCCTCGCCTACAATACTGGCGCTGCATTCAGCTTTTTGGCGGATGCAGGCGGCTGGCAGCGCTGGTTTTTTACTATTCTCTCAACTGTTGTCACGCTGATCCTGGTTGTATGGCTGAAGCGCCTGCCGGCACACGAAAAGATCACAGCAGTAGCCCTGGCGCTGATCATCGGCGGCGCCATCGGCAACCTGATCGATCGCATCGCCTACGGACATGTGATCGATTTTCTGCTGGTCTATTATCAGCAATGGTCCTGGCCCGCCTTCAACGTGGCGGACAGTGCGATCAGCGTCGGCGTCATCCTGATGCTGCTGGCGTTGTTTCACTCCTCACCATTACAGTCGGAGTAGCAGGTGGCGCAACTGTTCCAGATTCATCCTGACAACCCGCAGCCACGGTTGATCAGCCAGGCTGTAGATATCATCCACTCCGGTGGCGTGATCATCTATCCAACGGATTCAGGCTATGCGCTGGGATGCCATACCGGTGACAAGAAGGCGATGGATCGTATCCGCAGTATTCGTCAGTTGGATAACAAGCATAACTTCACGCTGTTATGCCGCGATCTCTCTGAAATTGCACTCTATGCAAAAGTCAGCAACAGCCACTATCGGCTCATCAAGAGACTTACGCCAGGTCCCTATACCTTTATTCACAAGGCGACCAAGCAGGTGCCGCGCAGGCTGCAGCATCCCAGACGCAAGACCATCGGCATTCGCGTTCCGGACAATCCAATTGCGCTGGCGCTGCTGGAGAGACTCAACGAACCCCTGATGAGCAGCACCCTGATGCTTCCGGGTGATGAGATGCCATTGACGGATCCCTATGAGATGCGCCAGATTCTCGGACACCAGGTCGATCTGATTATCGATGGCGGCTATTGTGGTGTTGAACCGACCACCGTAGTGTTGATGGAAGATGAGATACCCGAAGTGGTGCGCGTTGGGCTTGGTGATACGGGGGTGTTTGAAGAGTGAAGAGGGTGCTGCATCCTGCCGTGCTGCTTATTCTACTGCTGTTGGTGATGCCGCTCACACTGGCTAAGAACATCTCTACGCCGACAACGATCCTTTTTGGCAAGGAGACGCAGGGAATCAGGCCGCTGGGGGTTGTCAAGCTCAGAGCAAAAGGCTCCGATGGCGTTCTCATCACAGGGATTTCGGCGTTGGCATGGGATCAGGATGAGGAGCTGCTCTATGGCGTGACGGATAAGGGACTTCTGCATCATCTGCATCCCTCCTTTGGCAGCGGGAAGCTGGTTGCTGTCGATCTGGTGGCCACTTACAAGTTACGCAACAAACATGGCAAGCGTCTCAAGGGAAAACACAGGGATTCTGAAGGCCTCTTCGTCATCAATGCCGGCAACGGTATTCAGGGAGACTCCGAGTTAGTCATCTCTTTTGAAAAAATACCGCAGATCATCCGCTTTACACAGCAGGGAGAAGTGATTGAGCCCTATAGCCTGCCGTCGATACTTGCCGATAAGAAAAACTACAGCACCACCAACCAGATGCTGGAGGCTGTCACCCTGCATCCTGAAAAGGGGATACTGACCATCGCGCAGCGTCCGATGAAAGGCAGGAAAAACCAGCGGCTCTATGCGTTGAACGGAGAGAGCTGGGAATATCACATGGAGAAACATAAAGGCAATGGCGTGAGTGCCATGGAGGCCCTTCCGGATGGAAGGATCCTGTTTATGGAGCGTGCATGGCACTCACTGTTGAGCCCGTTGATCGTGACCCTCAAAGAGGGGCGCTTTTCAGCTGACGGAAAGCTGCAGCTCAAGGTTATAGCCACACTGAACTCCAGTAAAGGCTGGGCGCTGGATAATTTTGAGGGTCTGACACGGCATAAGGGGCAGCGATTCTTCATGGTCAGTGACGACAACAACTCCCTGCTGCAGCGGACACTGCTGTTCTATTTTGAGTTGTAATCCGGTCTCTTTTTTAACCACGGAACACACGGACTACACGGAAAGATGTATCAACAGAAAACTTTTTACCACAGATGCACACAGATAAACACAGATCAAAAAGCGATATCTATTTGTGGCTAAACATTCATACCAGACGCGTTGGGTGGCATAAGCGGTAGCGCATCCCACCATGTCATTGCCTGGTGCAATGTGCAAAGCTTATTGCACCTTATGGCTGGCTGTTCTTTTCCGTGTAGTCCGTCTGTTCCGTGGTTATGTTCATTCATTTCTAAGTCAAAGGGATGTTCAGGGGGCATCTTTCCCGGGCTTGGAAGCAGCTGCTTTGCGCTTTTTCATCATCTCCCGCATTTTTTGTTCGAAGGCGGCAGCCTCTTCAGCCGTTGCAAAACCATCACCGTCAGCATCAATTCTCTTGAATGACTCATCTCCCGGAGCGCGAAATTCATCCAGGCTCACCTTGCCATCCTTGTCCTTGTCGAAGTGATGAAGAAAAGCTGTCCCGGAATTCCCCTCTGCTGCAGCAAATGCAGATGATCCCATCAGCAGGGAGAAGGCAACAAACACTGTTTTCATCGTAAGATTCCTCGTTGGTGAGATTGGAGTATAGCCTATCGAGTTGGCAGTTTGCAGTAGGCAGTTGGCAGGAAAACAAATGACATCTTTACACATGAGGGATAGACTCTTTACTTCGATTATTCTCGGGTTTGGGGTTCTTGATGCTGCGGCGGATTTTTCTATCTACACTGTGCATACTTGTGATTGTTGGCTGTTCATCCACACCCCCAAAAAACCGCAATGATATCTGCAGTATTTTCCAGGAGAAACGCGGCTGGCATGATGACGCCAAAGAGGCGAGTCAACGCTGGGGTACGCCTATTCCGGTGATGATGGCGATCCTGAAACATGAGTCCTCCTTTCGGGCGAACGCCAAACCGCCGCGGAAAAAATATCTCTGGATTATTCCCGGTCCCAGACCCTCTTCTGCCTATGGTTATCCGCAGGCGCTGGATGGCACCTGGAACAACTACAAGCGTGAAACAGGACATCGCTGGGCTGACCGTAATGATTTCGATGATGCGATTGATTTTGTCGGCTGGTACACCAGTGTTTCATCTCGCAAACTGGGGATCTCTAAATCGGATGCTTATCGCCAATATCTTGCTTATCATGAAGGGCAGGGCGGATACGCGAAAGGAACCTACAAACGTAAACGCTGGCTGATGAATTATGCAAAAAAGGTGCAGAAGACATCAGATCGTTATGCAGTACAATTACAGCGGTGCGGATAGGCTATTGAGGACTGAGGACTGAGGACTGAGGACTGAGATTGCCGCGCTGCGCTCGCAATGACAGGTGTTTCACTGGTTCCCACGGTCATACGTAACCACCGTCATCCCGGCGCAGGCCGGGATCCATATCAGCTGATGAGTGCCGCATTCATGGATACCGGCATTTGCCGGCATGACGCATACAGCGATTGAACGGAGAGAGTGATGGATATTAACGGACCGATGCGCATCGGTGTTTTGCAGACAGACGGTGTCGCGGGGTGGGAATTGCACTTCGATTTCCGGGAGGAGTTTCAGGCGCTCGATCTGCCGCAGCAGTTGTCGGAACAACTGCTTGAGCATATTGCATCGGGAGATCTGGCACTGAATGAGACCATCAAGGTCCAGGTCGAGCAGAGTGCGGCTGTCATGTCACTCAGCGACCTGCTCAATTCACGCCCATGAACGATGCTCCAAAGGTTGGTTTTGTAAGTCTTGGCTGCCCGAAAAACCTGGTGGATTCTGAGCGTATCCTGACCCGGCTGCGGGCCGAGGGTTATCTCTTCAGCGATGACTATGCAGATGCTGATCTGGTGATCGTAAACACCTGTGGCTTTATCGATGAAGCTGTCGAGGAGTCTCTTGATACCATTGGTGAAGCACTCAGCGAGAACGGCAAGGTTATCGTGACCGGTTGTCTTGGCGTCAGGGATGAGGAGATTCTCGAGGCCCATCCCAATGTGCTGGCCATCACAGGTCCGCATGCCTTCGAGGAGGTCGTCAGGGATGTGCATCGACACCTGCCGGCGCCCCATGATCCTTTTGTCTCCCTGGTGCCGCCGCAGGGCGTCAAACTGACACCGAAGCATTATGCCTATGTAAAGATCTCCGAAGGATGCAATCACCGCTGCAGCTTCTGCATCATCCCGCAGATGCGGGGTGACCTCGTCAGCCGCCCCCTCTCGGAAGTGATGCAGGAGGCGGAAAACCTGGTCGCCTCCGGTGTCAGGGAACTGCTGGTTGTTTCGCAGGATACCAGCGCCTACGGCGTCGATATCAAATACCGTCCGGACTTCTGGAAAGGACGGCCGATAGCGAGCCGTATCTTTGAGCTGGCCAATGAACTGGGAAAGCTGCAGGCCTGGATTCGACTGCACTATGTCTATCCCTATCCGCATGTCGATGACCTGATTCCCCTGATGGCCGAAGGTCACATTCTTCCCTACCTGGATATGCCGCTGCAGCATGGCAGCGAAGCTGTGCTGAAGCGCATGAGACGCCCTGCGGCGACAGAAAAGGTGCTTGAACGCATTCATCGCTGGCGGCAAAGCTGTCCGCAACTGACGCTGCGCAGCACCTTTATCGTCGGATTTCCGGGGGAAACTGATGATGATTTCGAGCGGCTTCTCGACTTTCTGCAGCAGGCGCAGCTGGACCGTGTCGGCTGCTTCGCTTACTCACCGGTGGAGGGGGCGGCTGCCAATGCTTTCCCTGGCCAGGTTCCAGAGGAGCTCAAGCAGCATCGCCTGGAACGCTTCATGCAGCTGCAGGCGCAGATCAGTGCAGAAAAACTGCAGCGCAAAATTGGATCAAAACAGATCGTACTGGTGGATGAGGTGCATGCTGATCATGTGGTTGCGCGCAGTGAAGCGGATGCACCGGAGATCGATGGAAACGTCCTGATTAACGGCAGCTGGGATCTCGAGCCCGGCGACTTCGTCGAAGTGAAGATCACCACGGCAACCGAGCATGATCTCTACGCAGAAGTTTAAAAGAAGTTTGCAGTCGTCAGTTTGCAGTAGGCAGCAAAAGACAGTTGGCAGTATGCAGTTGGCAGGAAAAACAACAAAAAAGTTGGCAGTTTTCAATGATGCGATTAGACTTGCGCAAACTGCAAACTAATATAAGAGGAATCAGGAAGATGCCTTTTGAAGACTTGGACGTCTGGAAACGTTCAGCAAGACTGAGCGCAGAAATTTACAAAGAACTTGCTGATCAGAGAGATTTTGGATTTAAAGATCAAATCACCCGGTCAGGACTATCGATTCCTTCAAACATTGCCGAAGGCATGGAACGTTTCTCAGTAAAAGAGAAGATCTACTTTCTTCATATCGCCAAAGGCTCATGCGCAGAACTACGCACCCAAACCTATATCGGTATGGATGTCGGCTACATACCCAATCAAATTGGAGTGCAGTGGATCACTGAATCCAAAGAAATCAGCGCCATGCTAATAGGCCTGATCCGCTCTCTCAACCTCGCGAACCCCTGATTTGTTAATCGCTGACGACTGTCGACTGCAAACTGCCAACTTTTATTTTCGCTTGCCGGTGATCAGGATCCAGTCGTCCAGCTTCTGCGGTGGATTTAGTGAGAAATTTTCCTCATAGGCCTGCTGAACCATTTCCGCCTGGTCATGCAGGATTCCGGAGAGGGCGATCTCACCCCCGGGTTTGACCATCTCAGTGAGCAGCGGGGCCAGTTCAACCAGCACGCTGGCGAGGATGTTGGCGAGCAGGATGTCGCACTGCTTGCCGACTGGTTTCCCGACAGGCAGGAGTGTCAGGTGTTGGATGACACCGTTCTCATCGGCGTTCTGTCTGCTGGCGGTCAGTGCCTGGGGATCGTGATCGATGCCTGTTACTGATTCTGCGCCCAGCAGCAGCGCTGCAATCCCCAGAATACCGGAGCCGCAGCCGTAGTCGATCACTGATTTGCCATGCAGGTCAGTGCCATCCAGCCACTGCAGGCAGAGTGACGTCGTCGGGTGAGTGCCGGTGCCGAAGGCGAGGCCGGGATCAAGCATCATGGTGACAGCATTCTGCACGTCGGATGGCAGTTGCTGGTCTCTCGGAACGACCCAAAGTCTTTGGCCAAAACGCATCGGATGAAAGTTCTCCATCCAGGCGCGTTCCCAGGGTTGGTCCTGCAGCAGTTCAGTCTCGATTTTCAGCTGAATATTTTGGGATCCTGCCGCCTGCTGCACAGCCTGCTTGAGCCTGTTTTGATCGGTTGTTGCATCAAACAGGCCGGTGATGATGGTCTCACTCCACAGCTTCTCTTCACCCGGGGCCGGCTCCAGTTGAGGCTCGTCACCGGC
>DAOUQU010000224.1 GCA_030625445.1 Gammaproteobacteria bacterium | reverse complement strand
CAGCTTCGAAAACAGAGAATCTGTGTTTATCTGTGTGCATCTGTGGTTAATTATTCACTATCGATTCCAGAATCGGCGCGCCTCGTCACGATACCGGCGCAGGGATTGCCTGCCATCTTTATCCCACTCCATGAGCAACGCACCTGTTTCTGCTGTATTGTCAATCTGTGCGCCGCTCTTCCGCCAGCGCTGTATGACATCGGTTTTTGGCAGACCGTAGCGGCTTTTCCAGCCGGCAGAGACGATGCTGTTTTTTGCCCCCACCTGCCTGACAAAGGAGGGAGATGAAGAAGTGCCGCTGCCATGGTGCGGTGTGGTGATCACATCAGCACGCAGCTCATCACCATACTGCTTCAGCAGCGACTGCTCGATGCGCCTGGTGACGTCGCCTGTAATCAGTATGCGCCCGCCGGGATGTTCCAGCAGCAGAATGCAGGATGCATCATTGTCATTGACTGGTTCCAGCGGCGCTTTCAGAAAACGAAACAAGACGCCATCCCAGCGCCACGGCTCGACATCGTGACAGGAGTTATAGGGAATTCCAAACTGCAGCATCTCCTGGCCGAAGAGAGTGCTGCGCACCTCCATGCGTTTGACAAATTGCGATGCTCCACCGGTATGGTCATTGTCATCATGACTTAACACCAGCATGTCGATACGCTGGCGGGCACGGCTGTGAAGCCAGGGAATCACGACCGATTCAGCCGTGTTGAAACCACTCGGGAAGATCGGCCCGAGATCATAGACAAGGGTATGGCTGCTGGTCTCAATCACCACTGACTGCCCCTGCCCCACATCGAGCACAGTCACAGCTAGATTATCAACGCTGGCAGGTTGTGGCCAAAATAGCAGCAGTGACAATGGCACACCGGCTACTCTCCAGTACCAGCGGCGACCCAGCAACAACAGCAATGCGCCTGCGCCCGCCAGCAGCGCCATCCACCATACAGGAGTCGAGAGAGTGATGAGTTCGCTCTGTTGAGCAGCCACCTCCATCGCATCCATGGTTGCAGCAATGCATTTCAGCAGCAGCGTCAGCAGTGTTTCAGCTCCCGGAAAGGAGATAGCCAGCAGCATAGCCGTGATCAACACCGCCGGCACGATCACAAAGGAGAACCAGGGAACCGCGATCAGATTGACCAATGGCCCGATCGGGGATGCAGGAAAATCCCAAAAAGCCAGCAGCGGGATCAATGCCACGAACAGGCCCGTTTGAATCGCAATCCACATCTTCCAGCGGCCCCACTGTGGATAGCGTCTGATCAGCAGCAGAATCACTGTCACCGCCATGAAGGAGAGCCAGAACCCGGCTGAGAGCACGGAGCGTGGATCGATCATCAGCACCAGCAGCAGCGCCAGTGCAACGCCATCCAGCGAGCTGCTGTTGCGCCTGAAGATAATTGCGAATGAAAACACCGCCGTCATCAGCAAGGCGCGCTGTGTCGGGATGGAAAAACCCGCCAGCATTGCATAAGCAGCTGCAGCCAGCAGGGCTGCCCAGGCTGCGGCAATGGGCGACGGAAGCAGCAGCGGCAATCGTCCGGCATGCCGCCACAGGAACTCGACCAGCATCCACGCCATGAACGCCACCAGACCAATATGCAGCCCGGAGATGGCGATCAGATGACTGGTTCCGGTGGCGCGAAACAGCTGCCACTCCGCGTCGCTGAGGCCGCTGCGGTCACCGATCAACAAGGCATTCAGTACTGCTCTTGCCGGTGAAGCGGGTGCGTGGGCTGCAATTTGCTGACGCAGAGTCTGGCGCAACACCAGCGGCGTCATGCCTCTCCCGGTAATCCTGCGGTTATCGGTAGAATCACGCACGTATCCCCTGGCGACAATATCGTGCTGAAACAACCAGCGTTCATAATCAAAACCTCCAGGATTTCTGAATCCCCGCGGCTGACGCAGCCTGACTTTCAAGCGCCATCGCTCTCCCCCAAGCGGCCGCACCTCATGGCTGCGCCAACTCAGCTTAACAATGCCACTGAAATCAATTTTCTCTCCACCAGGCATCCGACTCTGTTCGACAGCAAAGAGAAATCGTGTGGATGAAAAATCTTCATCCGGAAGAGAGACCACCCTGCCCTCGACAAGCAGATCCTGACGCTCCAGATCTTCAGGCAGGATTTGTAAAAGATAGGCGGCGCCATCCACAGCAGCCCAGCAGAAACCGATCGCAATCCACACACAGGCAGCATGCAGATACCTTGAGCAGATCACCCCTGTCATCAGGGCCGCAGCAAGCCATGGCCAGGAGGGAATTGCAGAAAATTGATCCAGCAGCAGAATGCCGCAAAGAAAAGCGATTGAGATCCATCTCATGTGTAGTCTCCTTTATCCTGTGTAGAAGATAGCCCTCCAGCCGGGAATAATCAATCTCAATAAAGTGCTATAGTCAATTTATGCTGAATCTAAAAAAACAGAACCTCATCTATTTCACCGCTTTCCTGATCCTCTTGGTCCTTGCAGGATTCGTCTCAGCCAGCGGCGCCGAAACGGAAACCAACAATCCACCCGCGATCGAATTTGACCCGGCCCTCCCCTGGTTGAATGTCTCCCGCCCGCTGACCCTGGACGATCTGAAGGGCAAGGTGGTGATACTCGATTTCTGGACCTATGGCTGTATCAACTGCATCCATGTGCTGGAAGATCTGAAGCGCCTGAAGCACAAATATGGCGACCAGATCGCCATCATTGGCGTGCATACGCCAAAATTTGATAATGAAAAAAATATCGACACCCTGCGGCGGATCGTCGTTCGCTACGATGTCGACCATCCCGTGGTCAATGACGTGGAATCGAGGCTGGGCCGCCTCTACGGCATGCGCGCCTGGCCGACGCAATATGTCATCGACCCTGAAGGCGGCGTACTCGGCAAGGTCGTTGGAGAGGATAATTACGAGATCTTCGACAAGACGATCTCCAAACTCCTGAAAAAACATGCCGCCATCATCGATAAAACACCGCTGCCTATTGCGCTGGAAAAAGAGAAGCTCGAAAAATCCCTGCTGGCGGCACCCGGAAAGATCGCCGTATCCGATCAATATGTCGCCATCAGCGACACTCTGCATCATCGCATTATTCTTGCCACCCACGACGGTAAGATCTAGAAACTCATGGGCGGCAACTCTTCCGCTTGGAGTGACGGCGCCTATGCAAGCGCCCGTTTCAAGTCTCCGCAAGGCCTGGCCTTCTCCGGCAGCGGATTGTATGTTGCCGATACCGGAAATCATTCCATCCGGTTTATCGACCTCGCCAAAGAGAAGGTCTCAACCGTGGCCGG
>DAOUQU010000043.1 GCA_030625445.1 Gammaproteobacteria bacterium | reverse complement strand
CGTGCGCCTTCTCCCAGTGATGTCAGGATGATGACCGAGGCGACACCGATCGCCATTGCCAGCAGAATCAGGGCGGTGCGCAGTGGATAGGCGCTCAGCGCCATGCGGCTGAAGCGAAAAGTGTCAGCGGCTCTCATGATGATTGCTCACTGATCCGCAGTGATTTTGCCGTCAACCATGCTGATGCGGCGACGTGCGCGTCTCCCCAGCTGCATATCATGGGTGACGACAATCAGTGTAACGCCGTCCCGGTTGAGTGTTTCCAGCGTACGGATCACCTCCCGGCCTGAATGGCTGTCGAGATTGCCGGTCGGTTCATCGGCCAGAAGCAGGGGAGGATGCATAATCATTGCCCTGGCGATGGCGACGCGCTGCTGCTGTCCGCCGGAGAGCTGCGCCGGTCTGTGGTTGGCGCGATCAAGCATGTCGAGGCTCTCCAGCGCCTGCTGTACACGGCTGTTGCGTGCTGCCGGAGCAATGCCTGCCAAAGTCAATGGCAGGCCGATGTTTTCGGCAGCAGTGAGGCGCGGGATGAGGTGAAAGGATTGAAAAATGAAGCCGATTTTCTCACGTCTGAATTGTGCCCGCTGCTCTTCAGAGAGGGTTGTCAGCTCTCTCTCTTCAAACTGGTAAGTGCCGGAATCGCCCTGGTCCAGCAACCCAAGCAGGTTCAGCAGGGTTGATTTGCCTGAGCCGGAGGGTCCCATGACGCTGATATAGTCGCCCTGCTGAATATCCAGTGAAACATTGTCCAGCGCGTGAACTGTCTCATCGCCAACCTGAAAGTAGCGGCAGATATTCTGCAGCTTGATCATCATGGTTGTGGCGGCTCTCTGATTTCAGCCGGAACTCCGTGCTGTACGCCCTTGTCGCCGATCGATGTCACCACGGCTTCACCGGCTTTCAGCCCGGTCACGATCTCTGTGTAGCTCCAGTTGTGCAGGCCTCTCTCAACAGTGCGACTCTCCAGCATGCCGCTGTGCGGATTGAAAATCAGCACATGGGTCTCATCGGTCAGCGCCTCGGTGGGAATGCGCAGTACATCCTTGCGAGTCTGCAGAATAATATCCACATCGGCACTGTAGCCAACCAGCAGTGCGTCGAGGTCTTCCTGATTGGTCAGTTGCAGCTCCACCTCGACTGTCCTGGCCTGTTTTTCAACATCGATCACATAAGCGCCGATGCGGACCACGCGGCCCTCGAAAACACGCCCGCGCCAGGCATCCAGGGTGATGCGCGCAGCAAGTCCGGTAGTGATATTGGGGGCATCGACCTCATCGATAGGGGCGCTGACGAGAAAGCAATCCGGCTCGATCAGGTCGATCGCGGGTGGTGTCTGTATGCCGGGAGGGGAGGGGGTGACATACTCATTCAACTCGCCGGTGATCTCGGCAATGACGCCGTCAAAAGGGGCGCGCAGGATAGTGCGTTCCAGTTTGGCTTCCGCAACGCGTTTCCTTGCCATGGCGACAGCGAGATCGGCATTGGAGGCCGCACAGTCGGCAGCGCTGACTTCCGCCCTGCTTTTTGCCTGATCATACTCTTCGCTGGAGATGCTGCCGGAGCGCTCCAGCTCCTTGAAACGGTCTGCTGTGCGTTGGGTCACTGCCGCCTGTACGCAACTGGCATGAAAGCGATTGCTGACTGCCTGCAGGCTGCTGCCGGCGAGCTCGATTTCAGCCTGCAGATCCTTGTTCCACAACTGCAGCAGAATATCGCCTTTTTTGACCCTGGAACCCTCGGCAAAGGGCAGGGCGCTGATCTGACCGCCCAGGGATGGAGACATCTTTGCCCGCCGGCAGGCCTTGATGGTGCCTGCTCTGGTGTTGGCGACTCTCTCTTCGACATCGCCTCTCTCTGCATAGATAACAGAAACAGTGATTTTTTCAGGGTGGGTAACTAACCAGTACCACCAGCCGAGTACGGCAGCGATGACGATCGCCGCTAAAACCTTTGAAAAACGCATCTTTTCTATTCCCTGATTCTCTCTGATGAAGTTGCACTATATGACCGGTATGACTTCAGTATATGCAATATCAAGGGTAACACTCTCTGCATTTCCACCAGGGAGGTTTGGAGCGGAAGTATTGCTCACTTCCGGTAGAACGATTTCTCACCCTTCGGGCGTTGTTTAAAGCGCCTGTGCAACCAGAAATAATCTTCCGGCTGACGCCTGATCCAGGTTTCAAAAATTTCGTTGATGCGAATAGCATCCTGGCGTTCATCCCCTGACGGGAAATTCTCCAGAGGCGGCGATAACTCCAGGTCGTAGCCCTTGCCTTCCCGGCGGCGCAGGCACAAAAAAGGGATGACGGCCGCCCCCGTGATGCGCGCCAGAGCGGATGTGGCCGTATTGGTGGCGGTCTCCACTCCAAAGAAGGGGATAAAAAGCGGCTTGTCTGTTCCCATATTCTGATCCGGGGCATACCAGATGGCATGCCCCTGCCTGAGGCTGCGAATCATACCCCTGACATTGTTTTTATGGATGGTGCTGGCGGAGTGGCGTTCGCGGTTAACGTGCAGCAGATGTTCGGTAAAGGGTTTTTCACTGCGGCGGTAGATGGTATCAATAGGGAAGTGATGTGAAATCAGTCGTCCACTCATCTCGACAGAGGTGAAGTGTGCTGACAGCAGGATAACGCCTTTGCCTTCATCCATCGCCTTCTGCAGATGTTCAAGTCCCTGAAAATGTGCGAGGGGTTCGAGTCTGCGTCTGCTGGCCCACCAGGCAAGCCCGAGATCGATCACTCCCTTGCCCATGGCGTGAACATGCTGCTGCGCCAACTGTTCCCTCTCTGTATCAGACAACTCCGGAAAGCAGAGTTTCAGGTTCGTTGTCAAAACATCGCGGCGTTTTTGGGGGATGAACTTGTAAACCAGGTCCGCCATCACAGGGCCGATTTTCATCAACACAGACCAGGGAAGCAGCAGCATCAGACGCAGCAGCCCGAGAACAATCCACAGGGGCCAGGTTTTCGGGCGCAGGTGTTCAGGAATCATTAATTGGACCAAATCAGGTAAAGTTCTGCACAATTTTACTGGAAATCATCATTTCGGCGATAAAAAGATGAAATAATTGATTCCTGCTATTGAAACTTGTCGTGAATTTGTTAATGTGATCTAAACCTCTCACCAAATTTTTTCCGTATCGATTGACGGGCAGCAAATGTATCTACTGGCACACAATAATACCCTCAAAACAGGCACCCGATGGCAGTGATGCGCTGTTGGTGTTTTTTCCTGTTTATGAACTGATATTGTGTGGAGCCGTACTAGTATGACCCCTGTTATGACCCCTGAAGAATTTTCATCCCTTGCAAGCGAAGGGTACAACCGCATCCCTGTTGTCAGGGAAGTGCTGGCGGATCTGGATACGCCGTTAAGCGTCTACCTGAAACTGGCCGATGGTCCATACTCCTACCTGTTCGAGTCGGTACATGGCGGTGAGAAGTGGGGGCGCTACTCCATTATCGGGCTGCCCGGACGGTTGCGGCTCGAAGTGCGCGGCGATGAGATTACCCTGTTCGATGGCGACAGCGTTACTGAATCATTTCAATCGGAGGATCCGCTCACTTTTGTCGATGAGTTCCAGCAGGGTTTCCATGCTGCAGAGCTCGATGGATTACCGCGATTTTCAGGCGGCCTGGTGGGCTATTTCGGCTATGACACTATCCGTTATATCGAGCCCAGGCTGAAGCAGTCACCGAACCAGGATCCACTGCAGACCCCTGACATTCTACTGATGGTCTCGGATGAGCTGGTGGTGTTCGACAATCTGTCAGGGCGCATGTTCATCATTGTGCATGCCGATCCGACGGCAGGCGACACATTGGAGCAGGCGCAGCAGCGTATCGGGCAGCTGGCCGGCAAAATGCAGAAAGGTGCGCCGCGAGAGCATGTCAGCGAGCCGCGGAAGGTTGTTGAATCCGATTTCACTTCCGGTTTCAGTGAAGAGGGATTCAAACAGGCAGTGGAACGTGTCAAGGAGTACATTCTTGATGGAGACTGCATGCAGGTGGTGATCTCACAGCGTCTGAGTATTCCCTACCATGCCCCGCCGCTCGATCTCTACCGCGCCCTGCGGGGAATGAATCCTTCACCATATATGTATTTCCTGAATCTGGGTGATTTTCATATCGTCGGATCGTCACCGGAAATCCTGACGCGCCTGGAAGATGGCGAGGTGACTGTGCGACCGATTGCCGGGACCCGTCGCAGGGGCTATAGCGAAGAGGAGGATCTCGAGCTCGAGATAGAGCTGTTGGCCGATCCCAAAGAGCTGGCCGAACATCTCATGCTGATTGATCTCGGGCGCAATGATGTCGGGCGGGTGGCGAAAATCGGCAGTGTCAATCTGACCGAAAAAATGATGATTGAACGCTACTCCCATGTAATGCATATCGTCTCCAATGTGGTTGCCGATCTGAAAGAGGGTATGAGTGCAATCGATGTCATTCGTGCAACTTTTCCAGCCGGAACGGTCTCCGGTGCTCCTAAAATCCGGGCGATGGAGATTATCGATGAGCTGGAGCCGGTCAAACGCGGCGTCTATTCCGGCGCCGTGGGCTACCTGGCGTGGAATGGCAATATGGATACGGCAATTGCCATCCGCACTGCTGTGATCAAGGATGAGGTGCTGCATATTCAGGCGGGCGCCGGTATAGTGGCGGATTCGGTTCCGGAGTTGGAGTGGAAAGAGACTATGAACAAGGGACGTGCAATTTTCCGCGCCGTCGCCATGGCAGAGGCCGGACTGGAACGACTGGATGAGGGGGCCTGATCATGCTGTTGATGATTGATAACTATGACTCCTTTACGTTCAATCTGGTGCAGTATTTTGGTGAACTGGGCGCCGACGTCCTGGTGCGCCGCAATGATGAAATAAGCAGTGAGGAGATTGCTGCGCTTGCTCCATCGCATCTTGTGATCTCGCCCGGCCCCTGTACGCCGGCTGAAGCAGGCATCTCGGTCGAGGCGATTAAAACCTTTGCCGGCAGGATCCCGATTCTGGGGGTCTGCCTGGGTCATCAATCGATTGGCGTGGCATTTGGCGGCGCCATCGTGCGTGCAGGCAGGGTGATGCATGGCAAGACATCACCGGTTTTTCATGCTGACGGAGGCGTTTTCTCGGGGCTGGAGAATCCATTGGAGGCAACCCGCTACCATTCGCTGGTGATCGAGAAGGCGACGCTGCCCGATGTGCTGGAGATAACGGCCTGGACAGTCGATGAGCAGGGTCAGCCGGATGAGATCATGGGTGTGAGGCACAAACAACTGGCGGTTCAGGGCGTGCAGTTTCATCCGGAATCGATACTCACACGCCAGGGACACAAGTTGCTGCAGAATTTTTTGCAGCAGTAGAAAGTTTGCAGTCATCAGTTGGCAGCTAAAGAAAGTTTGTAGTCTTTCCTTGTTCCCATGCTCCTGCGTGGGAATGCATATCATGGTATGGGCTAGCACGCAGGAGCGTGGGAACCAGAGTGAAAGGGTGAGGGGACTCATCGGTGCTTAAAACCTAAAACTTAAAACCCAGGGGTATCCATGGAAATACAAGAAGCAATTCAGCGGGTGGTTGATCGAACCGATCTGCTCGACTTTGAGATGACGGATGTGATGCGCACCATCATGACCGGTGGAGCGACGCCGGCGCAGATTGGCGGGTTTCTGATCGGCTTGCGCATGAAAGGCGAGACTGTGACCGAGATTACTGCTGCTGCAAAAGTGATGCGTGATCTGGCCGAAAAGGTATCGGCGCCGCATGACAATATGGTCGACACTTGCGGTACCGGCGGCGACTCATCCGGCACATTTAATATCTCCACTGCCAGTGCATTTGTCACCGCCGCTGCAGGCGCCAGAGTCGCCAAGCATGGCAATCGTTCAGTCTCCTCCAAGTCCGGTAGTGCTGATGTTCTCGAGGCGGCCGGCGTCAAGCTGGATATCACTGCCGAACAGGTGAGTGAGTGTATTCAGGAGACCGGCATCGGTTTTATGTTTGCGCCGGCGCATCACAGCGCCATGAAACATGCCATTGGTCCGCGCCGGGAGATGGGTGTGCGCACCATCTTTAATGTACTAGGACCACTCACAAATCCGGCAGGAGCACCGAATCAGGTGATTGGCGTCTTCTCCAATGAGTTGCTTGAACCACTTGCTGAAGTACTGAAAAATCTGGGCAGTCATCACGTCATGGTTGTGCATGCACGAGACGGACTGGATGAGATCAGCATCGGTGATAAAACAGATATCGTGGAGTTGAAAGAGGGGCAGATATCCCATAACCGCATTTCGCCGGAAGAGTTTGGCATGCAGTATCATCCGCTGGAGAAGATCAGGGCAGACGGTGTGCAACAAAGCCTGCAAATGATTCAGGATGTGCTTTCCAACAAGGCCGGGCCGGCGCGTGATATTGTCACTCTGAATGCCGGAGCCGCGATCTATACAGCAGGTATTGCCGTTACCCTCAAGCAGGGGGTTGATGCGGCATCTGCAGCGATCAGCAGCGGTGCCGCCAGGGAGAAACTGGAGCAGCTGATCGCCTGCACACAGCGTCTTTCATCATGAGTGATACACCTGATATCCTGAATATGATCAACGCGCGCAAACGTGAAGAGATAGCGCACCGCAACAGGATACTGCCACTGGATCAGCTAAAGGGACTATTGCACAATCAGAATAAACCGCGTGGTTTCGCCAATGCCCTGGCCGCGAAGATTGCCTCCGGAGAAGCGGCTGTGATTGCTGAAATCAAGAAAGCATCTCCATCGAAGGGGGTGCTGCGCGAAGATTTCCATCCTGCTGCTATAGCAGCAAGCTATGAATCCAGCGGCGCTGCCTGCCTCTCGGTATTGACCGACAGGGACTTTTTTCAGGGCAGTGAAGGCTATCTCAAGGAGGCGCGAGCCGCCTGTTCACTACCAGTCATTCGCAAGGATTTCATTATTGATGAATACCAGGTCTATGAAGCCAGGGCCATGGGCGCCGACTGCATCCTGCTGATTGTGGCATCTCTGGATGATCAGCAATTAAACAACCTCAATGATCTGGCGCATTTTCTTGGCATGGATGTGTTGGTGGAAGTGCACGATGCTGCGGAGTTGCAGCGTGCGCTGCAACTCTCCAATCGTTTGATCGGCATCAATAACCGCAACCTGCGAACCTTTGAAGTCTCTCTCGAAACCACGCTGGATCTGCTCAAGCAGATACCGGATGATCGCATTGTTGTCACCGAAAGCGGTATTCATGCCACTGATGATGTGAAGCTGATGCGTAAAAATGCGGTGAACGCGTTTCTGGTCGGAGAGGCGTTCATGCGCGCCGATGATCCGGGTGCGAAACTGGCCGAGCTGTTTTTCAGGGCTCGATGACTGCTCTCTCGATCACCAATCTCCACAAGCGCTACAAGGGCGGCTTTCACGCTTTGAAAGGGATTGATCTATCTGTCGAGAGAGGCGACTTTTTTGCGCTGCTGGGTCCCAACGGGGCGGGCAAATCGACTGCTATCGGTATTATCTGTTCACTGATCAATAAGACATCCGGCAAGATCTCTGTCTTTGGTGACGATCTGGATAGTGACCCTATTGCGGTCAAACGCCATATCGGACTGGTGCCGCAGGAGTACAATTTCAACCAGTGGGAGCCGATTGGAGAGATCCTTGTCAATCAGGCCGGTTACCAGGGAATTCCGCGTGAACAGGCATGGCAGAGAGCCGAGGAGCTCCTGCGGCGACTTAAATTGTGGGACAAACGCACTACCATGGCGCGTAAACTCTCCGGTGGCATGAAGCGCCGATTGATGATTGCCCGCGCGCTGGTGCATCGTCCGCGTCTGTTGATTCTTGATGAACCCACAGCCGGTGTTGATATTGAAATACGTCTCTCCATGTGGAAGTTTTTGCGCCAGCTCAATGAGCAGGGAACAACCATCATCCTGACGACGCACTATCTGGAAGAGGCGGAGAGCCTGTGCCGCAACATAGCGATTATCCATCGTGGCAAAATTGTCGAGCAGAGTTCAATGAACTCTCTGCTGGCAAAATTGCACCAGCAATCCTTTGTGCTGAATCTAATGCAACCGCTCGATGCAGTGCCTGAGCTTGAGGGCTTTGATGTCTTGAAACGTGATGCAACGACGCTTGAGGTGATAGTCAAGCAGGGACAGGGTCTGACAGATCTCTTTTGCCGGCTGGCGGAGAGCAAGCTGGAGGTTTCGAGCATGCGCAACAAACAGAACCGTCTGGAGCAGCTCTTCCTGGAGTTGACCAGTGATGATGGCGGACAGCAATGAGGCGCGATATTTACTGGATTCCATTCAAGACCATCCTCATCAAGGAGTTTTTGCGCTTCATTCGCATCTGGCCGCAAACCATACTACCGCCAGCTATTACCATGACACTCTATTTCGTCATCTTCGGACAGCTGATTGGCGAGCGCATCGGCAAGATGGATGGTTTCGACTATGTCGATTTTATCGTGCCGGGTCTGGTGTTGATGGCTGTCATCACCAACTCCTACGCCAATGTGGTCTCCAGTTTCTACCAGGCCAAGTTTATGCACCATGTCGAGGAGATCCTCATATCACCTGTGCCGAACTGGATTATTCTGGCAGGTTATGTCAGTGGCGGGGTGGCGCGCGGAATGCTGGTCGGGATAGTCGTGACAGTGATTTCTATGCTGTTCACGGATCTCAGCATCCACAGCTATATGATCGCAATAGCTGTTTTTTTTCTGACATCGGTGCTGTTTTCACTGACCGGTTTTATAAACGCTGTTTATGCCAACAGTTTTGACGATATCTCGATCGTTCCAACCTTTATTTTGACGCCTCTGACCTATCTGGGCGGCGTCTTCTACTCCATCCACCTGCTGCCGGAGTTCTGGCAAACCGTCTCCCTGGCGAACCCGATTCTCTATATGGTCAATGCATTTCGTTACGGACTGCTGGGTGTATCAGATATTCACGTGGGAGTGGCTTTCGCAATTATTGTTGCTTTTATTGCGGCCTTGACCGCAGCCTCTCTCTATCTGCTGAGAAAAGGCGTCGGCTTGAAGAGCTGATAACAGCACCTGAATTCTGAATGAATCGAAGGGATGGGGGTTCGGGGGAAGGGTGAACCGACTAATGTTTGTAACTCAGTGATAGTTAACCCTTCCCCCGTAGATAAACTTGCAGGAAGGTTCTGGTCGAAGCGCAGAGCGATTCGACCAGAGCTTTCCTAAATTCCGCCAATCAACTCGGCATGCAGTCCTTGTGACCTGACCTGCCCGAGCAGCTGAATTGATTTGATGCGCTCGGCATCATAGTCAACAACCATCAGGTGGCGTGTGCGTATATGCATACAGGCAGCCTGTACACCGTCACCGGCAGAAATTTCCCGCTCTACATCCTGGATCTCTTGATCTGTTAGTGTCTCATCGATATGTACGATGACAACGGCATTGTGAGTGCTCATTTGTTTCGCCTTTATGTGTAGGTATTTTAAAGCG
>DAOUQU010000430.1 GCA_030625445.1 Gammaproteobacteria bacterium | reverse complement strand
TTGTAGTTGAAGGGACCATAGAGAGCAAAGAGACCACCCTCATTCAACACCCGCCCGACTCCTGCAAACATGGCTTCCACATCCTGCCAGCACATAATATGCACACTGTTGGCCGAGAATACCGCATCAAACTGCTGCTGCGGCCACTGGTCATGACTGACATCCAGTGCAAGCGGCAGCCGGGTATTGGGCAAACCAGCCTCATTCAACCACATAGAGATTCCGCTGTGATTCTCTCTTCGGTCACTGGTATGCCAGATCAGATACTGCATCTGTTGCGCAAAAAAAACCGCATGCTGCCCCGTGCCGCTGCCAATTTCAAGGAGCTGACTACAATTTGAAAACAGCGGTTGAATGACTGCAAGGATGGGGTCGCGATTTTGATCGCAGGATTCAGAGTAGGGTTTCATATCAGAAGTCTGTGCATGGGAGCAGGTTATTGTCTCTTTTCATTCGTGGTCAGAAGACCACTCCTACATCTGCTGTCAGCACTCACTGTAGGAGCGGTCTTCTGGCCGCGATATGCAAACAGCCAACCACACATGTGGTTATAGAGAAGCTACGATATAGGATTTCATCTCCCGGTTTATTCACACTTTTTATAAGGACTCGCAACTTCAAGCTGCGTCATATACTCCGCCACAGCCTGGCGCTCATGTGCAACAAAGTTGCTGATCGGCTGACGAAAATCGTCATCTGCAATCCAGTGGCTGGAGCGGGTCAGCGTCGGTAAAAAACCACGCGCTATCTTGTGCTCGCCCTGGGCGCCAGGCTCGAAATGCTGCAGCCCGTGACGAATACAATATTCAATGCCCTGATAATAACATGCCTCAAAATGGAGAGCGTCAACCTGCTCAATGCAGCCCCAGTGCCGGCCATAGAGAGTGGTATCACTGCGATACATCAATGCTCCGGCAATGCAATCTGGACCTGCATCAGCAAGCACCAGCACAATCTGATCAGGCAATACCTGCGCCAGCTCCTGAAAAAAACCGAGATTGAATGTAGCGACACCCCACTTTTCGGTAAATGTCTGTTCATAGAAACGGGTAAAATTCTGCCAGTCAAGCGACGTTGCGCTGTGACCGTCCATCAGCCGCAAATTGATATCTGCCTGTGCAACCTTGCGTCGCTCCTGACGAATGTTGTTGCGTTTTCTGGAGACCAATCGACTCAGAAAATCATCGAAGTCCCGGTAGTTTTCGTTGTGCCAGTGGAACTGGCTATCATGCCTGCTTAACAACCCCTGCCGCTGAAAAAACTGATGCTCCCGCCTCTCTGGAAAGAGCGCATGAAAACTGCTCACGCCGCTCGCTTCGGCAAACCGCAATGCAGTCCGCAGCAGCAGCGGCCATGTTTCCTCTTCACGGTCCGCAACCGAAAGCAGTCGCTGCCCCGTTGCCGGAGTATAGGGAATGGCTGACACCAGTTTGGGGAAATACGTCCTGCCCGCTCTCTCGTAGGCATCGGCCCAGGCATTATCAAACACAAACTCAC
>DAOUQU010000248.1 GCA_030625445.1 Gammaproteobacteria bacterium | reverse complement strand
CAGGAGCGGGAAACCCGTGTCGAGGATCAGGAACACCTGCACATCTCTCCTGTCCATCGCTATGTGCGGCATCCCTGGTATTTCTTTGCGCTGGTTCTGATGTGGACCAGAGATATGAATGCGCCTCTGTTGATTACGGTTTCCATGGCCAGTCTCTATTTCCTGTTCGGATCACGACTGGAGGAACGCAAGCTGTTGAGCTGCTATGGGGATGCTTATGCCCGTTACCGGGAACGTGTAACGGGACTCATTCCCTTGCCATGGCGTCACCTGAGTGCAGATGAAGCTGCCGAACTGGAGCGCATGGCGCGCGTACAGCAGAGCAAACGCACAGTACAGAAATAAATTTGTAACTATTCAGCTTCTTGATAATGTGGCCAGCCAAGTCACTGTTTCCTGGCATGTCTTCCGGAAAATGCCGCCAATACATCCATGGTCGCTTCCGGCATCCTGCCTCACGCGACACTGATACATCCATGTATGGCGTAGGCAATAATATTGCATCTGCCGTGCCAATGCCGTGATTGCACGGATGCAAAGGAACGGCCATGCCTCCTACGTTTCCTGAAGAAATGCCAGGAAACAGTGGCGATCTTACCCGTGCTGAATAGTTGCATATATTTTAACTCTTGAAGCAGGCGGCCTTATGGCTGCCGTCGCAAAAGGGTTTGTTCTTTGATGCGCCGCAGCGGCACAGGGCGGCATCATTACCCCGCCATGCGATGCGGCCGGCGCCGGAGACGATGGTGAGGTTGCCCTTGACGAGCAGCGGACCATCCGGCAGTGGCTTGATGCTGAGTTTGCCACCTATTTCACTTGATCCGGAACCTGTCTCGCCCACTGATCCGTAGTCGGTGAAGCCTGCCTTCTGGTGGCTGTTGTCACAGAAAGGCTTGTTTGCAGATTCACCGCAGCGGCACAGGGCAACGCGAAATTTTATCCCTGGCATATCTTGCGGCGCTCCCTCCAGTTCCAGGTCGCCACTGAAGAAGAGTGGGCCATTGCAAGAGACTACGACACTGTTTTCGCCAAAAGGTTGCTCCGGATTGCCTTTCTTGTCAACGTAGCTCAGCGCGCCTGTCGGGCAGCGTTCGATGATCTCGCGGACATCTCCTTTGGAACTGATGTCTGGAGTGCACCAGGGATCGCGTCCCATTACAAACAGCTCCCCTTCGGCATTGCCGCACTCGGAAATATGGATGCATAGCCGACCGTCCCACTGGACATCGATTTCGCTGCCGGGGTATTGGTGCTGTTTTGTTTGCTTGTCACTCATGGTGAATCCTCAATTGGGTTGGAGATTTGTTTGCACTTGATGAGAATAAGAGTAGATACGTGATTGAGTAATGTCAATAGCAGTCAAGCACTCCTATGGGATGCAGCTTATTTCTCCCGATCCAGTAATTATTTATGAACGCCCCCTGAATTGCTGGCACAATGTCAATCACTTCTGATCAATCATCAAGCTAAAGAGAGAAACGTGATAAAAAAACTGGGTGCAGAATTTATTGGTACATTCTGGCTGGTGCTGGGAGGCTGCGGCAGTGCGCTGCTGGCCGGAGTTGTCTATCGTTGGTTGGGAAGTGAAGAGCAGTCATGAAGTGTTGATCGGCTCATCTCTTAATCTGCCTGTGTGATTATAGGATGCGCTTCGTACCCCGGTCCGTAGGATGTGGTGAGCTTGCGAACCGCTCCAGCTCTATGCCGGGGAGCGGATCATCCTGCGCACAGCCCCAAAAAAAAGAGCAAACCCGAGGAGAGAAAAATGAGTAAACCAGCAAAAAACAGCAATCCAAAAGAGTCAAAAGTCTACCTGGTCGGCGGTGGCATCGCTTCACTGGCAAGCGCAACGTATCTGATCAAGGATGCGGGAGTGCCTGGTGAAAATATCCACATCCTGGAACAGGATGACATCGTTGGCGGCGCGCTCGACGGCTCCGGCGAGCAGGAGGAGGGGTTTGTCGTGCGCGGTGGCAGAATGCACGAAGAGCAGTATGTCTGTTACTGGGATTTGCTGTCGAATATTCCTTCCTATGAGGATCCCGCTATTTCGGTGAAGGATGAATCCTTTGAATTCAGTTCACGATTTGTCTCCAACGCGCAGGCTCGCCTGTTGAAAAATGGTAAAAAACTCGATGTCTCCAGTTTCGGACTCGACTTGTCGGATCAGGCGGATCTGCTGAAGCTGACATTTGTTCCCGAGAGTTCATTGGATAACAAGACCATCGAGGAGTGGTTTGACGAGGGGTTTTTCAAAACCAACTTCTGGTATATCTGGACCTCAATGTTCGCATTTCAGAAATGGAGCAGCGTGGCCGAGATGCGGCGCTACATGAAGCGATTTATCCACCTTGTCGAGGGGCTGCACAAGATGGGCGGCATCATGCGGACAAAATACAATCAATATCACTCCGTTGCCCTGCCGATGAAGCTTTATTTGCAGGAGAGAGGGGTGCACTTCGACATGAATACCCAGGTAATCGATATTGATTTTAATCTCTCTGCTGACAGCAAAACAGCTACGGCTTTACAGGTAGTCGACAAGCATGGTGCTGAAGATGAGATCGTGCTGGGGGAGAATGACTATGTCTTCATCACCAACGGCTCTATCACCGAAAGTACTGATAATGGCTCATGGTCAAGGGCCGCGGTGTTAAAAGAGAAATCATCATCAGGCGCCTGGATGCTGTGGGAGAAAATCGCTGACAAAGATGAAGCTTTCGGCAATCCGGGCGTCTTCAGCGATCATATCGATTTGCAAAAATGGTACTCCTTTACAGCTACGCTCAAAGATGACACATTCCATGACTACATGGAGAATTTTTCCGGCAATACGGATGGAACCGGGGGGTTGGTGACGATGATCGACTCCAACTGGCTGATGTCGATCGTGATCGCCCGCCAGCCGCATTTTCCCAACCAGCCGGATGATGTGCTGATATTCTGGGGTTACGGCCTCTACCCGGACAGAGAGGGAAATTACGTCAAGAAGAAGATGTCGGAGTG
>DAOUQU010000053.1 GCA_030625445.1 Gammaproteobacteria bacterium | reverse complement strand
ATCTTATGCAGAAACTTACAGATTTTGATGGTGTGTCCATCTGTCGATGAGTAGAGAAAGAGGGTTTACATTACATATTCATCATCTGTCTAACGAGACTAAGTCTCAGACTGACCTGGTATAAAAGAGATCATTTTCTCTCGCCAGGCTTCCGCGTCCTGCTCACGCCCCTCACCTACGATCCCTATAGGCGAAGACGCCAAGACCGCAAAGGTTTTTCTTGGCGAGCTTTGCACCTTTGCGAGAGTCATTATTGAAATTTGACTCATTCGCAAACATTTTACTGACTCAAGGATTCTAGGTATGGTTTCAGGGTCTGAGATCTCTTTACAATCACCGCAGACAATACCATGAAATGGTCGTGGAAAATTGCGCGTATTGCAGGCATTGACATCTATGTCCATGCAACTTTTTTCATTCTGATTGTATGGTTGAGCCTCATCTACTGGAAGGCTGGAGGTACCCTGCTGGCGGTTTTCAGCGGCGTTGGTTTTATCCTGCTGCTGTTTACCTCTGTTGTGCTGCATGAATTTGGCCATGCCCTGACGGCAAGACGTTTTGGCATCAAAACACGCAATATCACCCTGCTGCCGATTGGTGGAGTAGCTTTGCTTGAAAAGATGCCGGACGATCCCCGCGAAGAGATTATCGTCGCGCTCGCCGGGCCGGCAGTTAACCTTGTAATCGCATTGCTGTTGTTTATCGCATTAGGCGTCAATGGTGCCTTTATCTCTGCAGAACCACTTGCATTAGCTGAAGGTGGTTTCCTGCAGCGATTGATGCTGATGAATATTTTTCTTGCGCTGTTCAATCTGATACCGGCATTCCCGATGGACGGCGGGCGTATACTTCGGGCTATACTGGCGATACGCATGGATCATGTCAGGGCGACACAGGCAGCGGCGTCCATTGGCCAGTCTATCGCATTGATATTCGGTTTTCTGGGAGTGCTGTACAACCCCTTTCTGATTTTTATCGCACTTTTTGTGTGGATAGGTGCTGCAGCGGAAGCACAGAATGCGACATTGAAGTCGAATCTCTCCGGCGTCAAAGTGGGAGATGCGATGCAGACCAATTATGAAGTGCTGCACCCGGATGAGCCGCTTTCGCACGCCGTTGATCTGACACTCTCAGGAACGCAAAAAGATTTCCCCGTGTTATCCGGGCAAAAAGTGATTGGAGTGCTGGGACAGAGTGAACTGCTCATGGGACTGAGTCATAAAGGTAAGCATGCACTCACTTCTGAGTTCATGCAGCGCGATGTTCAAAGTGTAGAGAGTACGGAATCACTGCAACTTGTGCTGGAGCGCTTCCAGAACAACGAGAGTAAAATTATCGCTGTAACTGCATCCGGCAATCTCGCAGGGATCATTGACCTGGAGAATATCATCGAACTGCTGAAAATCCAGTCGGCAATGCATGAGAGGATAAGAAAGTAGGTGGTTACTATCTATGAAGTGCGTAGCAATTCAATCTAAGCTTCCTTTGTGAGCGGGAAAGTACAATGACCATGCAAGTCGAGTTTTATGGAGCAGCTGGTGAGGTAACCGGATCCTGCCATCTGGTGCAGATTGGCGATGTACGTATTCTGCTCGATTGCGGACTGATCCAGGGAAGCGCCAAAGATGAGGATCGCAACCGGGAGCCTTTCCCTTTCGATCCGGCAAGTATCGATGCGGTGATTCTCAGTCATGCGCACATCGATCATTCGGCGCGTATTCCACTGCTCGTGAAACGAGGCTTCAAGGGAACCATTTATGCGCAACAGGCAAGTTGTGATCTCTGCCGCATCATGCTCAGGGATAGCGCCTATCTGAACGAAAAGGAGACCGAATGGCAAAATCGCAAACGTGAGCGCAAGGGGCTCTCTCTGCTTGAGCCCCTCTATACACAAGATGAGGTAGAGCAGACCTTTGGCCTGTTTCACGCGCTGGAGTATGGAAAAAAGATTAAAGTTGCTGCCGGAGTGACTCTGCGTCTCTCTGAAGCGGGGCATATCCTGGGTTCATCGATCATCGAGTTATGGCTGCAGCACCAGGGCGCGGCACGCAAACTGGTCTACAGCGGTGATCTGGGACGCTCCGGAATGCCCGTGCTTCGGGATCCGGAAATTATCGATGCAGCGGATTTTGTCATTATGGAGAGCACCTATGGTGACCGCCTGCATCGCAGCTGGGATGAGACGCGGGAGGAGATCAGGGAGGTCTTCAACGAAGCGGTGCAAAATGGCAAGGGCAACATCCTGATTCCGGCTTTCGCAGTTGGCCGGACCCAGGAGATCCTGTTTCTGTTTGCCAGGTATTATAAGGAGTGGGGCGTCGACCGCTGGAGGATTTTTCTCGACAGCCCCATGGCGATTGAAGCAACCGAGGCTTATGCAAAAAACAGCCAACTGTTCGATGCAGAATCAAGGGAGATGTGGCAGCAGCATCAGCAGCGCGATTTGCTGCCAAATCTCTCCCTGATGCGTACTGCAGAAGAGTCGATGCAGCTCAATCGTATTCGCTCGGGCGCGATTATTATTGCAGGCAGCGGCATGTGTACGGGCGGGCGCATCAAACATCATCTCAAACACAATCTGTGGCGCAGAGAGTGTCATATTGTCATTGTTGGTTATCAGGCACAGGGAACACTGGGACGCGCACTGGTCGATGGAAAACCGCGTGTCAGTCTGTGGGGAGAAACCATCAGGGTTGGCGCCAAAATCCATACCGTCGGTGGTTTGTCAGCACATGCGGATCAGGCTGGCTTGAGTCACTGGTATGCTGGTTTCAACAATCGGCCGCAGCTGTTTCTGGTGCATGGAGAAGCGCGGGCAGCGCAGGCGCTTGCGCAACATCTTGTTACGACCATGGCGGCGCCGGTGAATATCGTCACTCCTGGCATGAAGCTGAATCTGGTGAATGGAGAGAAAAGCTGACTCCCCACCATGCATTCAACTGAGGCAACCATCTAAATCTTTGATGAAGTCATCTGTCAGTCTTGCATATATGTAAATGCCGGGCATGTTATCCTATCAAGTTAAGTATACGAACCACACAGTCATCAAGTGACCGTCGTGAACCATTAACCGGGTCGACAATCCCCTACTCTGTGAGCATTAATTAACCATGTCCAGCAACTCTGATACAAATACCAAATGGATCTACTCTTTTACTGAAGGTGATGGAAAAAACAAAAAACTGTTGGGAGGAAAAGGCGCGAATCTGTGCGAGATGACGCAGTTCGGATTGAATGTTCCTCCCGGCTTTGTTATCACGACCGATGCCTGCCTGGAATTTCTGGAGTCTGAAAACAATGAGTTGCCTGCAACCGTGATGGAGCAGGTCAAGGAGCAGATGGCTGCTGTTGAGAAAGCCACTGGGAAAGGCTTTGGCGATGCGAAAAACCCATTGCTGGTATCAGTGCGCAGTGGTTCCGCGCTCTCTATGCCCGGCATGATGGATACCATTTTGAATCTCGGTCTGAACAGTGAAACCCTACAGGGCGAGATCGAGCAGACCGGTGACGCCCGCTTCGGCTATGACGCCTATCGACGCTTCATCCAGCTGTTCGGCAAGGTTGCCCTGGACATCGATGATGAAGTTTTCGACAAGGAGTTCGAAGCGGTCAAACAGGATGCGCATGTGCGCGAGGATGTCGGACTCTCTGCGGAGAACCTCAAGGAGATCAGTGAGCGTTTTCTAAAAGTGATCGAGGAGCAGACCGGACGTCCTTTCCCTGAAGACCCCTATGAGCAGCTTGAAATTTCGATCAAGGCAGTATTCAACTCCTGGTCCGGCAAGCGGGCCGTCGATTACCGTCGGGAGTTCAATATCACCCCGGATATGGCGAATGGCACAGCTGTCAATATCTGCACCATGGTGTTCGGCAACCGTGGAAGTGATTCGGGTACAGGCGTCGCCTTTACCCGCAACCCCGGCACCGGCAATAACAAACTCTTTGGTGAATACCTGGTCAATGCCCAGGGCGAAGATGTGGTTGCCGGCATTCGCACTCCCAAGCAGATTGTAGAGTTGGCCGATGAGATGCCGGAGATGGCGCGTCAGCTTGAGCAGCTGCGTCAAAATCTTGAAGAGCACTACTGCGAAATCCAGGATTTTGAATTTACCATCGAGAGGGGCATCCTCTACTGCCTGCAGACACGCAACGGCAAGATGAACGCCGCAGCTATGGTGCGCACCTCGGTGGAGATGGAGCAGGAGGGGCTGATCACCAGGGATGAGGCGCTGCTGCGCGTCGATCCCGCCATTCTGGAACAGATGCTCTCTCCCCAGCTGGATCCCGCTAATAAGACCAAGCCGTTGGCGCAGGGTTTGGCCGCATCCCCCGGCGCTGCCTGCGGTCATGCTGTCTTCGATGCCGACCGTGCAGAAACCCTTGGCCGTGACGGCGGCCAACGGGTGATTCTGCTGCGCGAAGAGACCAAACCGGAAGATATCCATGGATTTTTTGCCTCGGAAGGCATCCTGACCAGCCGCGGCGGCAAAACATCCCACGCAGCTGTCGTTGCCCGGAGTATGGGAAAACCCTGTGTCGCAGGCGCCGAAGGTGTTTCGGTTGACAGCTCCAAACGGGAAGCCTATGTCGGAGATGCCGTCATCAAGGAGGGAGACCTGATCACCATCGACGGCAGCACTGGAAATGTCTATCTTGGCGAGATTTCAACCGTGGAACCGGAATTTACACCGGAGCTGGAGAAATTGCTGGAGTGGGCGGACGATGCGGCGAAAATGTTAGTGATGGCGAATGCCGATACCCCGGACGATGCGCAGCGCGCCGTCACCTACGGCGCCAGGGGAATCGGCTTGTGCCGAACAGAGCGCATGTTCAATTCCATTGAGCGCCTGCCGATCGTGATCGAGATGATCGTTGCTGAAACCAATACAGAGCGGCAGGAGGCGCTGGATAAACTGCTGCCAATGCAGCGCGAAGATTTCAAGGGACTGTTCAAGGCGATGTCTCCCTATCCGGTCACCATCCGCCTGCTGGATCCGCCGATTCATGAATTCCTGCCGTCGGAGCGTCAACTGATGGAAGATCTCGAAAACCTCTATCATCTGCGGCGTTCAGTTTCAGGAATGGATATCCTTGCAGGCACCATGGCGTTGCTGCACTCTCCGGAAGAGGCGCGCAGGGAGGCTGCGGAGATGCGCGGTTATATTGAACTGCATGTGGTTGAAGAGGCGATCGCCAAGAAAGAGACCATGCTGAAGAAGGTGCGTGTTCTCTATGAAACCAACCCGATGCTGGGACATCGCGGTGTGCGTCTGGGAATCACTTTTCCGGAAATCTACGCGATGCAGATCCGCGCCGTTCTCGAAGCGACGGCCGAGTGTGCGGAAGAGGGAATCGAGATACATCCCCAGGTGATGGTGCCGCAGGTATGTACGGCTGAAGAGCTGAAACATGTCAAGAGATCAGCCGATACTATCCTTAAGGAGGTGGAAGCAACTGTCGGCAAAAAGGTTGAGTTTCACTTCGGCACCATGATCGAAGTTGTACGCGCCTGTTTGCGCGCAGACTCACTGGCTGAAGAGGCGGATTTCTTCTCCTTCGGCACCAATGACCTCACCCAGGCGACATTCTCCTTCTCGCGTGAAGATGCGGAGAACAAGTTTCTGCCGATGTATAACGATAATGGCATTCTTCAAGACAATCCTTTTGAAGTGCTGGATGTCAAAGGCGTCGGTAAACTCATGGAGCTTGCAGTCAAGTGGGGACGCGAAGTGCGTCCGGATCTGAAAGTCGGGATCTGCGGAGAACATGGCGGACACCCGGCCTCGATCAAGTTCTGCCAGGAAGCTGGATTGAACTACGTCTCCTGTTCGGCTCCAAGAGTCCCGGTCGCAAGACTTGCCGCAGCACATGCAGCATTGATGAAGTAAGCTCGCGCGGAGGTTTCCACTATCAGTGTGGAAGCCACGTTTAAAAGGGGCCGGTGACAAATGAATCTCATTTGTCACCGGCCCCTTCTTTCATCACATCCCTTTCAAAAAGAGTTCGTACTACTTCGAGATTCCGTTGTAAAGGAACGATCAACTCCTCGGCCAGGGTAACGACACGATCCTGATCACCCTTTCCACTGCAAACAAATAGCGCCTGGCGATCATAATCAAGATCCATCACCCGCAAACGCATGCTCTAGAGCCTGTGGCTGGAGAAAAGAGGAAAATCGCTGTGTTTAAACATTGCAGTTTGCAGTCTATCCAGGGGATATCTGCGGGTTTCACTGCAAGTTGCAGTATTTTTCAGCAAATAGGGGGATATACTGCGATTTTCCATCTACTTAGAATGTTATGTTTGAAAAGCAGGAACTTGCCATATACGCCAATGGCGTATATGATTGGAGCATGATTACTGTTGCTGAAACTGCTCCGTTCCAAAGGAAAATCAGCTCACTACTGTCTACTGATGAACGTGCCGATCTCATTGCATATTTGGCAGCACAACCGAGCGCGGGTGTGCTCATGCAAGGAACTGGAGGTATTCGAAAGCTTCGATGGGCTCGCCAAGGAGGCGGAAAGAGTGGAGGCATCAGATTAATCTACTACTTTCACAGCGAAATAATACCACTCTATCTATTAGCCGCCTTTGGTAAGAACGAAAAAGCTAACCTCTCATCTGAGGAAAAAATTCTATTGGCAAAGGCAGTGAAAGAGCTTGTGGCATACTGGAGACATAGAAATGAACAAGGCATTCACTGAAATATCTGACGGCCTCAAGGATGCGGCAGCACATGCGAAAGGCGACAAATCGGGTGTAGTTGAGCATACTTCTGATGCTCTCAACGTAAAGGAAATCCGTGAGAAAACAGGGATGAGTCAACAACGATTTTGCGCCACTTTTGGTATCTCTCTTGGTACATTGCGGCATTGGGAGCAGGGCCTTCGCACTCCAAGAGGTGCAGCCAGGGTTCTATTAAAAATAGTGGAGCAAAATCCACAAGCTGTAATAAAGGCCGTCACAGAATAAAACATAACAATGCCATAAACACAGAAGTCAAAAATCTGCGTCGCTCGTCCCTCTCTATGCAGCTTTTTTCCTCCGGTTATGGCAAGCGTTGGGTGCTCTACAAAACCGGTTCTTCAGCCGGGAAACCAGATGGTTAAACATATGCACACAACTATCCAAGCATCAACTTTTGAATCAATCAGATGACCCGGGGTAGAAAAATCAGAAATAATGATGAGTGGGATGTAACATCACAGCTAGAAAGTTGTAGAGCCGGAGATTTTTATAATTGGGTATACGGGAGGGTGAAAGCTGTGTTTTTAGTCTTCCTTGAGCCAAACGATATGATCCTTGATCTGGTTTGGGATTATAAATTACATCCTTGTAATTTACCCTTCGGGCCGCACAAAGTGCGTTCAATTTTGCTCCAGGCAAAATTAGTGCCGCGGTCGCTTCGGCTCCCTCGCAATGACAGCATTCACACGGACTTTTTGAGAAGTTACTTGGTATTTTAATAAATGCTTCATCCCTTAAGAGATTTATCTAAATGGCTTTTATAATAGAACCAACCGGATATGAAAAAACGGCGCTCTCCGATCTTCAAGGATCATGGGGTAATTTGAGAGATGCTGTAGTAAAGAATTTCGGATTTCCCGACTCGGATAAATTAATATTCCAAATCGATGAAGCGGTGAGCTGGGAATCGGTAAGAAACCTCAAACACATGAAATCAACTTTCATATTGGTTCAAAATATTGCTCTGCAATCAGAAGCGCCGCAAGAAGTCATTGAATGGCTTGATGATGTAAGAGAAAGTTTACATTCAGCATTCGAAGCAATTGCCGAAGGAAAGGCCGAATGATGGGTTCAATGGCGGCCATGCATGAATTTACTGTCAGATCATAATATTTTTTGGTATTGATAATGGATGATTACGATATATACGAGAAAAAATGTAAAATAATAAGAAAACAAAATGAACGATTATTAATAGAGTTCGCAGTATTGCTTCAATCATCCGGACTGTCAAAAAAGACAATTAAAAATCATGTTTCCAATATTGATTTTTATATAAATGATTACCTGCTTTACGAAGATGCGATTGAAGCAAGGGATGGCGCTAACTCGATAGGTGACTTTCTAGGTTATTGGTTTATCAGGAAGGCAATGTGGGCAAGTCGGACAAGCATCAAGAGCAACGCAACGAGCCTGAAAAAATTTTATATTTTCATGTTGGGAAAGGGGCTTATCGATGAAGATGAGTTGATGGATTTAAAGGAGGAAATAACAGATAGGATGCCCGAATGGCTTGCAACCCTGGATCGCTATGATGACATCTCAATTGACGATGTTTGGAATCTAATGTAGAAACAACACCCATTTTTCATTCTCCTATGAGATTTTTGCAAAACCCGTCATTCCGGCATGCTTTTAGCCGGAATCCATGTGTCTTGATCAGCAAGTGGCTGATTTTGTAGATTCCGGCGAAGGCCGGAATGACCTCTTTTGGATTTTTGCAAGAGGCTCCTGTTAGAATAAAATATCGGTGAAATCTCATGATAACTTATCCCTCTGTGCTCGAACTGCGTAACAGGACGCCTGAATATATTGCCCCTGAACACCTCCCTCATACTCCTTTTCCTCGGCTGGATTGCCTACTTCCTGCTCCACTCTCTATTGGCATCGCTGATGGTCAAGCGCTGGGTGGAGCGTAACCATCCTCACTGGTTGCCCGCCTACCGCCTGTTTTTCAATGCCATTGCTGTGATACTGGTGCTGCCTCTGGTGTGGTTGACCTATAGCATCGACGCTGCACCGTTATGGCAATGGAGCGGGTCCATGGGCTGGTTGGCGAACGGGCTGGCATTGCTCGCTATTGCCGGTTTCTTGTGGACTATTCTCTACTATGATAGTGGTGAATTCATAGGCACCCGACAGCTACAGGAGCGGGAAACCCGTGTCGAGGATCAGGAACACCTGCACATCTCTCCTGTCCATCGCTATGTGCGGCATCCCTGGTATTTCTTTGCGCTGGTTCTGATGTGGACCAGAGATATGAATGCGCCTCTGTTGATTACGGTT
>DAOUQU010000381.1 GCA_030625445.1 Gammaproteobacteria bacterium | reverse complement strand
TTGAAAGAGATCATGCCGTAGCGTGCAGAGCTTGGGAAATAGGTACCGGCAAAAAATGGCATCAGCTCATCCGGCGTCAGGAATACCGTCAGCGGCCAGCCGCCGGGGCGCTGACTCAGGAGCTGATGGGCCTGTTGATAGATCTTGTCGAGGTCGGGACGCTCCTCCCGATCGACCTTGATATTGATGAACAGGCTGTTCATCATGGCCGCCGTCTCTTCATCCTCAAAGGATTCATGCGCCATGACATGACACCAGTGGCAGGCGGAGTAGCCGATCGACAGGAGGATCGGCTTGTTCCGGCTGCGCGCCAGCTCCAGCGCCTCGTCGCACCAGGGCCACCATTCGACAGGATTGTTGGCATGCTGCTGCAGATAGGGGCTGGTTGTCTCGCTTAAGCGATTCTCAAATTGATGAGTCAAATCATTATCCGGATAAATAGGTGGGAAAATTCATTTCTGCTTCGCGACAGCACAGCACTCTCGGTGATATGCTAGCCTGCTGTGAAATAACAACGCGAATAATCGTAGAGTAGTACACATTATGCAAAAATTACCCACACTGAAACTGGGAAAGGATCAGGAACGGCGACTGCTGGCTGGCCATGCCTGGATCTACAGCAACGAAGTCGATACTAAAGAGACTCCCCTCAAAACATTCTCTGCAGGCGAGCAGGTGGCTGTTGTCAGCCAGCGCGGCAAGTGGATCGGCAACGCCTACGTCAACCCTCATGCGCTTATCTGCGCACGTATAGTCAGCACAGATATCAGCAAGATGCTCGATGAGAAGCTGCTGACGGAGCGTATCAGCCAGGCGCTGAAGCTGCGTCAGCGCTTCTATGAAAACGACTTCTACCGCCTCGTCTATGGTGAGAGCGACTTCCTGCCGGGGCTGGTCATCGACCGCTACGGAGACTACCTGGTGGTACAGATCACTACAGCCGGCATGGATGCAGTACGCAGCCAGATTGTCTCCGTCCTCGAGAAGCTGCTCTCACCGCGTGGAATCCTGCTGCGCAATGACACACCCATGCGCGCCATGGAGGGACTCGACTCCTCCGTGACGGTTGTCAGTGGAGAGATTCCACCACTGGTGCAGTTGAGCGAGGGTGAATCAAGCTTTGAGGTATCACTGCTCGAAGGACAGAAGACCGGCTGGTTCTTCGACCAGGCTGCCAATCGTAATGACATGCAGCGCTATATCCGCGAAGGCGACAGTGTGCTGGACATCTGCAGCTACGTCGGCGCCTGGGGTATTCGCGCCGCCCGCGCCGGCGCCACAGAGGTCATCTGCGTCGACAGCTCCAATGCTGCACTGGAACAAGTGAAGCGCAACGCCGAAATGAGTGGTGTGCAGGAGCAAGTTCGCACCATGAAAAACGACGCCTTCGAACGTCTCAAAAAGTTCGCCAAGCGCCAGCGCCAGTTTGACGTGGTCATCCTCGATCCGCCCGCCTTCATCAAGCGCAAAAAAGATCTCAAGGAGGGCATGCAGGCCTATCGCAGGCTCAACGCCCTGGGACTCGAAGTGCTGAAGCCTGGCGGCATCCTGATCACCTCGTCATGTTCTTTTCACATGGCACAGTCGCAGCTGTTGAATGTGGTGCGCCAGGGTGCGGTCAAGCAGAGAAGCAACCTGCAGCTGCTGCAGTATGGTCAGCAGGGGGTGGACCACCCTGTTCACCCTGCAATCCCGGAAACTGCTTATCTGAAGACGCTGTTTTTGCATAAAATCTAAACACACATAAAAGGGGTCGCTGACAAACGATAATCAAACTCGTTTGTCACCGACCCCTTTTATTCATTCCTGACTATCCACCGAGAATCTCTTTCTCCTTTAAAAAGGCGAT
>DAOUQU010000285.1 GCA_030625445.1 Gammaproteobacteria bacterium | reverse complement strand
TGAAATCCGCATCACGTTGCACACCAGCGTTTGCGACCAGAATATCAATGCTTCCCCAGGCATCGATCATCTGTTTGAACATCGCCTCTACTTGATCCTCCTTGCTTACGTCGGCACGGATTGCCAGCGCATCACTGCCGTTTGATTTAATTGTCTCCACGACGTTGTTTGCGCGTTCCTCGCTGCTGATGTAATTCACCACCACTTTTGCGCCAGCTTTGCCGAGGGCAATCGCCACTCCCTCGCCAATACCGGAATTTGCGCCGGTGACCAGCGCGCGTTGGCCTGCTAAAACTCTATGGGACATGGTTTCTCCTCATGTGTGATGATATTGTGCCGATGAAGATGGTGCTGCCATCTCCGTGCGTTTGTTTGGTGCTGTATTGAAGATGCTGAATAGTTGCCTTTCACAGAACCATTGCCGATAGAATACGGCCATCGTTCAACTCCTTGAGCTTGTTCACATGCGCTTACTGATTCTACCATTTCTACTTTTTACCTTTTCGCTGCTTGTGGCCGCCCCCGCCTGGCAGTGGCTGGAGTACCCTTCTCCGGGCGCCAAACCTAACAGTGCAGTGTGGCAATCCACCGACAGGGAGTGGACACCACCTCTGGAACTTGGCTGGAAAAAGGAGGACTACACGGTGCTGGTGATGCTTGCCGGTTCTTTCCAGTGGAGTGGCGGACAGGATGCGTTGCTTGAGCGCATCGGCCGCATCTCCTCACTGCAAGAAGTGAAATACTGGACGGTTACAGAGCAGCGCTGGACGCCGCTCTTCGTAGAGAGCTATGCGCTGCAGTCGGCTGATGAGTCCGCTAAGCGTGGGGATTTTTCACTGCAGGAGATCAAGTCAGGAAAACCTCTCCTCTTTTACCAGCGGGAAAACAGGGGAATCTCCGAGGGCGTATACCGTATGCGCGTCAGCAGCAAACCGGGGCGTATCGTGGTGACGACTGAAAACGTCAATCCGCTGAAGGCTTTCCTGGTGTCATTGATCGGCGCCGGTGAGTTTCAGAACTCCTATATCCTTGAACGGCAGAGCGAAAACAGATGGAGCTACTATTCAACCTTGCGAGCCGGCAGAGGGGCCTACTCACTCATCATCGGTGGACATGACTCCTCGTTCATCAACCGTGCAGCGGCGCTGTTTCGCCATGTCAGTGGCATAGAGACAGACAGCGAGCCGCCGCTGGCTTCAAAATAGATCCATGCAGCCAGAGAGTTCCATTCTCTTTACTATCGTGGTCAGATGACCACTCCTACGTTCGTTGCAGCACATGTTGTAGGAGCGGTCTTCTGGCCGCGAAATGCAGATACGGGAATGTTGAGAAGTGAGATGGCATCCAGCTCATCTATTATTAAAATCTAAAATTTGTGGATAAAATTCCTCTATAATCCATTCTGTCTGTTAACAGGAGTCGTTTATGTGCAAGTTGTGTTGGGGTTTGTTGCTGGTTCTTCTGCTATTCGTCGCTGCCGGCGCTTATAAATTCATTGTCCAGGGCAGTGTGGCGCCATCGAGTGACGAACGCACCGCGATTATGCTGAGTGACGGAGAGCGTGACCTGGTATTGACCGAGATGCGTGATTTTCTGCTGTCGGTACAACAGATCACCAGGGCTGCAGTCGCAGATGATATGGAGGCTGTGGCAAAAGCTGCACACCGGGTCGGCAGAGCCGCGCAGGGTGAAGTACCGATGTCACTGATTGCCAAACTCCCTGTGGGATTCAAAAAACTTGGTTTTGAAACCCACGGCAAATTTGACCAGCTTGCGCTGGATGCCGAGCAGCTGGGCGACAGGGATCATATCCTCGAGCAAATGGCGGCGTTGATGGATAACTGTGTCGGCTGCCATGCGGCTTTCAAGTTGGTGACCGAGCAGCCCCGTTAACCCGCAACTCTATCGCGGTCAGATGACCGCTCCTACAATGACAATCAACCCTCGGTAGGAGCGGTCTTCCGACCGCGAATGGTTGACCAAACACCAATAATAGTGACCACCCATGAAAAAACATCTCTTAAAACGTCTCCTGATTATCCCCGCCATACTGATTGGCGTCGGCATTTTTATTATTCAGAAAAAGAACAGCAGCAAGCCCGTGCAGCTGCCTGTTGCAGAGAGAAGCACGACTGTGCGGGTGATGACTGTCCCGCAAACCGATGTCACGCCACATCTCACGGCGACCGGCAATGTGCAGCCGGGCAAGGTATGGAGCGCGGTCGCCCAGGTCAGTGGTACGGTGATTGAACTGCATCCGCGCCTTGAAAAAGGGGAGCTGATTCGCACCGGAGAGGTGTTGCTGAAGATTGATCCGAGTGATTACAAGCTGGCGATCGTACAGGCCGAAACAGCCATACAGAGCACCGGGGTGCAGCTGTCACAAATTGATTTGCAGGAGCAGAATGCAAAAGCATCGCTGCAGATCGAGCAGCAGGCGTTGAAAATTACCGAAGGCGAGCTGCAGCGCAAAGAAAAATTGCTGGCAAACAAGACGGTCTCCTACTCCGAATATGAGAAGGAGCAGCGCGTCTATCTGCAGCAGAAACAGAGTG
>DAOUQU010000286.1 GCA_030625445.1 Gammaproteobacteria bacterium | reverse complement strand
AGTTCGACCACACGGTTGACCAGGGCAGCAACCTCATCGAGACGGTGGCTGGAGATGATCATTGCCGAATTCTCCTGTTTTTCGGCCAGCAGTGTGAAAAAGATATGCCGTGCTTCCGGATCCAGGTTTGCAGCAGGCTCATCCATCACCAGCAGATCACATTCGCGTCCCAGGGCAATGCTGATCAATAACTTCTGCTTCTGCCCGCCCGAGAGTTTGACGAAAGGCTGGCGGCGGAAACTTCTGGCATCCAGTCCCAGTCGATCGGCGACTGCGTACATCTGCTCGACATCACTGTCGCAGACGCCGGCGGCAAAACTCAGCAGCTGTGCGACAGGCATGCGCAGCGGCGGGGGCAGTTGAGGAACAAAGCCGACACGCTTGAGTATCTCTGTACGATGCGAGCGCGCCTCCAGTCCGCCGACAGTGACCTTGCCACTGCAGGTGTATTCACCCAGCAGGCAGCGAATCAGGGTGGTTTTGCCAGCGCCGTTGGAGCCAACCAGCGCCAGGCGTTCACCCTGCCCGATCTGCAGATCAATGCCATTAAGAACCTTGGTGCGCCGGAATTGCTTTGAGACATTGTCAAAATGAATCATCTACAGCAGATCTCCAATGCCCTTGAATTTGAATGTCAAAGAGTCGGTGGGGCAGGTTTCGACGCAGCGGCCGCAGCGGGTGCAGTCAGCACCGATCGAAATATTCAGATCCGTGGCGCGTCCTTTGATCACGGTATCCAGCACATGCGGCACTTCGCACACCTTGCGGCACTCGCCTTCATGAAAACAGGATTCGAGATTGTAGCGAACTCTAAAGGGCGAAGTTGCTCCAACCAGGCCGTAAGTCAGACCAATGGGGCAGAGATAACGGCACCAGGCGCGGCGTGAATAAAAAATTTCAAACAGCAGCAGCAGAAACACCCACACCATTGCAAGTCCCGGACCATAAATCAACGCCCGGCTGATGATGCCCGTCGGTGATATGGTTTCAAAGACCGTGTAGCCGGTGACAATCGCCAGCACAGCAAAGATCATCCATGACCAGTTTCTTGCCTTGCGGTCCAGGGGGTGATCCTTGATCAGCTTCTTCTTCACCAGCCACAGATGGATCATCTCCGCCCACTCGGCGACGAGATGGTAGGGACATACCCAGGAGCAGAAAGTTCTGCCACCCAGGAGCCACCACATGATAAAGACAGTAATGGTGCCAATGACCAAATTGAGCACCATATGCTTGAACGCCAGCGTGACCTGCAGCGCCGAGTTCAGATCCGCCATGTGAAAACCGACAAACCGCGAACCTGTCAGCGCCCCCTCCAGCAGCTGGATATCGAGCCAGTAGGAGACCACGAACAGCAGGTTGACCGCGATGAGCACAGCCCAGCGGCGGCGGCGCCACTTCTGCGGCATCTTGTGTGTTGCTGCGTGCGCCAGCTCCGCATGTATTGCAGCGATGCGCTCCGGATCATTCTTCTGCAAGGCATGCAGCTTTTGCGCCTCGGCAGAGATCTCATCTTGATGCGACCGCCTCGGCGCCCGCCCGAACAACTCCGCAAGAGAATCTTTCATACTGCTCATGCTCGTCTCTCCTCTCTGTCAGGATGCACATCGATGACGATTGCCGCGGGTTCCGGCGGACAGATCATCTCGCACACGCCGCATCCCACGCATCCCTCCTTGATGACGGGCGTCATGACGCCGTCGACCTCTTCCAGTGCGATCGCGTGAATCGGCGGACACTCATTGCCCTGCTTTTGCGCAACCCGCTCTATCTTGCCTTCAACAGGCGCTGCTTCGGCGCACTGGATGATACGAATCTCAATCGGGCACTGGCGCACACACAGATCGCACAGTTCAAGATCATAGGGATGCTCGCTGACCAGGATCGGATTCCATCGGTCAACTTCATCATAACGCAGCAATCCCTGGTAATCAGCGCCGCGCGCCTGTCCCTTGAAACCCTTGCCCTGCATGGCGAGACACTTATTGGGATTGGCCAGCCTGGCGATCCCCATGCGGGTATCCGCAGGAAAGTTCAGATCATGCGTCAGGGTTCCTGTCGGACATGCCAGTACGCACTGCAAGCCGTCGCAGGAGAAATCACACGCCTGCGCACGCGCATCGATATAGGGGGTGCCGTTGCCGAAGCCACTCTCGAGATCCATCAACTTGATGGCGTTCACCGGGCACACCTGTACGCACTGGCCGCACTTGATGCAGGAGGCGAGAAAGCGGTCCTCATTGAGTGCACCGGGTGGGCGCAGGCGGCTGACCCAGCCTTTGACAACCGGTATATACCCCAGCAGAGAGACTGCTACCACGCCGGCCGTCATGGCGGCTGAACGCAGAAATCTTCGCCGCTCCTGCTGCTGATGACGTTTTGAAACGACTCTTTTCGTCTTTGTTTTACTCTTAGGCATGTCAAAAACCCCTGGCATCTCTTGAAAAATTACCTGCAATGACAGATTGCCACGCTTCGCTCGCAATGACAGCATTTTTTTTCATTGCGAGGAGGCTCTGCCGACGCGGCAATCTTTAACACCTG
>DAOUQU010000262.1 GCA_030625445.1 Gammaproteobacteria bacterium | reverse complement strand
TTGTTCGAGGCCTTGTTAATCGTGGCTGCCACGACCAGTGACATGGGGTTTGAGGCAGTGCGCCATGCGCTGTCGAGTTCAGCTTCCCCGGGCTTGTATGTCTCGCTGGTGTTTGTAGGCTTTGCTCTGAAGGCAGGAATCTGGCCGTTGCACTCCTGGCTGCCGCTGGCCTTTCGTTCGGCACGTCCGGCAGTGGCTCTTCTGGTGGGTGGTGTTCCCATTGCCATGGGGCTGCTCGGAATGGTGCGCTGGCTGCCCCTTGGCGAAACCACTCTTCCCGGCCCGGGATTGATCATCCGGGTAGTGGGCGTAGCTGCCGTACTCTACGCCATTGTGGCAGCAGTAAAACGGGCGCAGCCGAAACTGCTACCCGCCTATGCCAGCATGATCGCCACGGGATTTTTCGCCACTCTTGTGGGGGCAGGGCTGGCTGATCCTGCTGTCTGGAAGCAGTATGGGAACTGGTCAGCTTTTTTCATTGTCTCGCTGGGATTGGGGATTGCACTCCTGGTTACGGCTATTCGCTGGCTGCGAGCAAGCCGGGATATTCCCGCTGCGTCTGCGAAGCAGGCAGACGATTCAAGCCTGTGGATTGAGTGCCTGGCTGGAGCAGTCGTAGGTTGGGGTAGAGAGATGGGGCTCGATACGCTGCCACGCTGGCGTACTTCATGGCTGGCCACGGCGGGCCGCCTCCTGCAGCCCCGTGCGTGGCATAAAGCACTGGATGTTGCTGAGCATTCCCTGCAACGCTGGATCTTCGCAGTTACTTTGCTGCTGTTATTGGGGATTGTCATCACACTCTTGAGCATATAAAACAGTCATATTCAAGTCTCTACAGAGCATATAGTCAGCTGGAAACCCGGTTTGGTTGAGCAGTCTGAGTAGATTTCATGTAATCTGAGCACTATTGCATCAACTGGAAAGTTAACAGCTTATGAAAAAGCGCGGTATAGGTCAGAAAATCGCATTTACTTCGGCCATTGTTTTTTATTTATTCGGCATCGGGTGTGTGATCGCCGCAATCTATTTCAATCGCCAGTTAGGCAGTGACAATCCTATCGTAGCCAGTCTGATGGCCTCGGTGGTCTTTTTTATCGGCGGTGGTATTGTGCTGCATGTGATTGGCAAGGTCGATCTTCCTGACCTGAAAATTCAATCGGACAAATCGTGAGAAGAGCCTTTTGACAACACCAAAAATCGACTGGGTCGCACACCGCGGGGATCCTTTCTGTTTTCCGGAGAACAGCCTGGCAGGCTACCACTCCGCCATTGCTGCCGGTGCAAAATACATTGAAACCGATATTCACCTCACAGCAGATGAGGTTCCAGTCCTCTCCCATGATGACAGGCTCAATCGTATTGCCGGTGTTGACGCAAGCCTGTTTGATCTGACACATCAGCAACTTCAGCAAATCCCGGCCTGTTATCCCGGGCGTTTTAGCGAGCGTTTCAAAACAACGCGAATCGCCTCTCTGGATCACTTTGTCGAGCTGTTATGCAACTATCCGCATGTAACAGCTTTCATCGAGATCAAGCGAAAAAGCCTCTATCACTTTGGAAGAGAGCGTTGCCTGCACGTGGTTATGCAAAGAATCGCAGCTGTACAGTCGCGTCTCTGCATCATCTCATTTGATTTGCAGGTGATTGCTGATGTGATGCGGAGTCACACTGTACGCGGAGGCTGGGTATTGCTGCAGTGGGATGAAGGGAGCCGTCAACAGGCAATGACTCTCTCTCCGGATTACCTCTTCATTAACATTAACAAGCTTCCTCCTGGACATGACATTGCCTGGCCGGGGAGCTGGCAATGGGTGCTTTACAATATCGATGATGCCGCCGCTCGTGATCACTATCTGTCACGCGGATTCAGCTTTTTTGAGACCAATCATATCGCTGAAATGCTGGTCAGCAATCCTTGACTGACCAATTTCTTTATTAATGAGCCAAATTTCAAAGATGTCTCTCGCAAAGCCGCAAAGCTCGCCAAGAAAAAACCTTTGCGTCTTTGCGTCTCTGCGAGAGATTAAGAATGCTTTCATGGTTTGCCAGCTTGAGATTTCATCTTGTTAGAGATGTCAGGGATAAACCGCTCTGAACCCTGTTTTGATGTGGTCGTTATTGGCGGTGGTATCAACGGAGTCGGTGTTGCCCAGGCAGTCGCGGCAGCAGGTTACTCGGTTGCATTGCTGGAGAAGAGCGAAATTGCCGCCGGGACTTCAAGCAAATCGAGCAAGTTGATTCATGGCGGTCTGCGCTATCTGGAAAACCTTGATTTCAAACTGGTCCGGGAGAGCCTTAAAGAGAGAGAGTTGTTATTGCAGCTTGCGCCAACCCTGGTCAAACGTATTCCCTTTTTTATTCCCCTCTATCAGCAAAGCAGCCGTTCGGCGCTGAAGGTCGCTACAGGCTTGATGCTGTACAGATTGCTGGCCGGGTTTCACAGCAAAACAGGCTTCAGGATTGTGCATCAGCGTGAATGGAAGCAACTCGATGGTCTGAAGCTGGATGGTCTTAAAAGGGTTTTTCAATACTGGGATGCTCAAACTGACGATGCTGCATTAACCAGGGCGGTGATGCATTCAGCGCAGCAACTGGGTGCAGAATTACATGCGCCAGCTGAGTTTCTGTGTGCCGAGTCTCTCGATTATGGCTACCGCATCAGCTATCGTGAAGCCGGTGTCACCCGGCAGATACATGCAACCATCGTAGTCAATGCTGCAGGTCCATGGGCTGAGGCTGTTGCGCAGCGATTTGAACCAAACTTGCCGGTGATTTTGACAGAGAATGTGC
>DAOUQU010000295.1 GCA_030625445.1 Gammaproteobacteria bacterium | reverse complement strand
CCGCAGATCGTGCAGCGCAGGCGAAATTCAGATGATGATAAGTAACGAAAAGATGCATGGAAATCTTATGGTCTCTCGCAAAGACGCAAAGCACGCCAAGAAAACCCTTTGCGTCTTTGCGTCTTTGCGAGAGTTTTTATTGAAGATTGACTCATTTGTAAAAAAGTTGGCTGCTCAAGGGTTTCCAGGAATTGATACAACAACATGCAATAGAAGCTGGCAGCCGGCTACAGCACACAGGGTAATCGCCGATGAGCTTTGAGAAATTCATCTTCTACGTCTTTTCACTGGTGTTGGTGTTTTCCGCCACCATGGTGATTACTCGCCGCAACCCGGTGCATGCGGTGCTGTTTCTGGTGCTGGCGTTTTTCAATGCGGCTGGATTGTGGATGTTGCTCGAAGCAGAATTTCTCGCGCTGGTGCTGGTGCTGGTCTACGTCGGCGCGGTGATGGTGCTGTTCCTGTTCGTGGTGATGATGCTGGATGTGGATGTGGCGGAGAAGCGCGCCGGTTTTATGAAAAACCTGCCGCTGGGGCTGCTGGTAGGCGCAGTGATGATCATCGAGATGCTGATGGTCGTCGGGCCGAAATATTTTGGACTGGATAAATTCGCAGCGCCTGCAAAGCATGCTGCAGATTTCAGCAACACCGAAGCGCTGGGGATGCTGCTCTACACAGACTATCTCTACCCGTTCGAGATTGCGGCGGTGATTCTGCTGGTGGCGATCATCGCTGCGATCAGCCTGACGCTGCGCCGCAGGCCGGACAGAAAATATATCGATATCTCCAAACAGCTTGCTGCCAAAAAGGCGGACCGGCTGCGGGTGGTCAAAATGGAGTCGGAAAAGTGATAGCTTTATCGGATTATCTCATCGTTGGCGCGATCCTCTTCTCACTGAGCGTGGTTGGCATCTTCATCAATCGCAAGAGTGTCATCGTTCTGCTGATGTGCATCGAGCTGATGCTGCTGGCGGTCAATATCAACTTTGTCGCCTTCTCCGCCTATCTCAATGATATGACGGGACAGGTGTTTGTCTTTTTTATCCTCACCGTAGCGGCTGCCGAGGCGGCTATTGGTCTGGCGATCCTGGTGGTGCTGTTTCGAAATCGACGCACAATCAATGTTCAGGATCTGGATTTGTTGAAGGGTTGAGGCGATGCAAGCGATCTTACTGACACTCGTCCTGGCGCCGCTGTTCGGCGCTGTTGTCGCCGGTTTGTGGCGCAACCAGATAGGACGCTCCGGTGCACACTGGGTGACCATCATCGGTGTCGGCATCTCCTTTGCGCTCTCCCTGTATGTGTTGAAACTGCATGTCGTCGATGCGGCGCCAATCTACAACGAGGCCGTCTATACCTGGATGGTGAGCGACGGTCTGCGCTTTGAGATCGGCTTTCTGATCGACAATCTGACCGCGATGATGATGGCGGTGGTGACTTTCGTTTCGCTGATGGTGCATATCTACACGGTTGGCTACATGCATGATGAGGAGGGCTACGAACGCTTCTTCAGCTATATCGCGCTGTTTACCTTCTCTATGCTGATGCTGGTCTCGGCGAATAACTTTCTGCAACTGTTTTTCGGCTGGGAGGCGGTCGGGCTGGTCTCCTATCTGCTGATCGGTTTCTACTTCAAGAAAGAGTCGGCCATCTTTGCCAACATGAAGGCGTTCCTGGTCAACCGGGTTGGCGACTTCGGTTTTATTCTGGGAATATCCGCCATCGCCATGTACTTCAACAGCCTCGATTATGTCGAAGTGTTTACAAAGGCGGATTCCCTCGCCAATACGCAGATCCAGATCTGGGGCGATACCAGCTGGTCGCTGATGACCGTCATTTGCGTACTGCTGTTCATCGGCGCCATGGGCAAATCTGCGCAGATGCCGCTGCATATCTGGCTGCCCGATTCGATGGAAGGCCCGACCCCGATCTCGGCATTGATTCACGCAGCAACCATGGTCACAGCCGGCATCTTCATGGTTTCCAGGATGTCGCCGCTGTTCGAGTTGAGCGAGACAGCACTGAGTTTTGTGCTGATTGTTGGCGCCACCACCGCATTCTTCACCGGCCTTATCGGCATCGTTCAGAACGACATCAAGCGTGTCGTTGCCTATTCGACCTTGTCACAGCTCGGCTACATGATCGCCGCGCTGGGCGCATCCGCCTATGCCGCCGGCCTGTTCCACCTTATGACGCACGCCTTCTTCAAGGCGCTGCTGTTCCTTGCCGCCGGTTCCGTCATCATCGGCATGCATCATGACCAGGATATCCGCAACATGGGCGGTATCCGCAAATATATGAAGATCACCTGGATCACCTCGCTGGTGGGAACCCTGGCGCTGATCGGCTTTCCATTCTTCTCCGGATTCTTCTCCAAGGATGCCATTATCGAGGCGGTGGGACATGCGGATCGCTTCGGCTCGCACTATGCCCACTGGCTGCTGGTTGCGGGCGTCTTTGTCACCG
>DAOUQU010000092.1 GCA_030625445.1 Gammaproteobacteria bacterium | reverse complement strand
TCCGTCATCCTCAAATGGCTGGAGGATACCTATGGCTGTGAAGTGGTGACCTTTACCGCTGATGTCGGCCAGGGTGAAGAGGTCGAACCGGCGCGTGCCAAGGCCGAGGCGATGGGCATCAAGGAGATCTACATCGAGGATCTGCGTGAAGAGTTTGCACGCGACTACGTCTTCCCGATGTTTCGCGCCAACGCCATATACGAGGGTGAATACCTGCTCGGCACATCGATTGCCCGCCCCCTGATCGCCAAACGACTGGTCGAGATTGCCAGGGAAACCGGCGCTGACGCCATCTCACACGGCGCTACCGGCAAAGGCAACGACCAGGTGCGTTTTGAACTGGGCGCCTATGCATTGATGCCGGATGTGAAGATTATCGCTCCATGGCGCGAATGGGATCTGCTGTCTCGCAAAAAGCTGATGGATTATGCAGAACAGCACGGCATCGATGTCGATTTTGCCAGGGCAGGGAAGAAGTCCCCCTATTCGATGGATGCGAATCTACTGCATATCTCCTATGAAGGCGATATCCTCGAAGATCCCTGGGCGGAGCCGGAAGAGGAGATGTGGCGCTGGAGCGTCTCTCCCGAAGCGGCTCCTGACGAACCGACCTACTTGGTTCTCAGCTATGAGAAAGGTGACATCGTCGCTATCGACGGCAAGGCGATGTCAGCTTCCGAAGTGATGGAGTATTTGAACAAGGTTGGCGGCGACAACGGCATTGGCCGTGACGACATCGTCGAGAACCGCTATGTCGGCATGAAATCCCGCGGCTGTTATGAAACGCCGGCTGGAACCATCATGCTGAAGGCGCATCGCGCCATGGAATCGCTGACCCTGGATCGCAATGCGGCGCATCAGAAAGATGAACTGATGCCGCGTTATGCCGAGATGATCTACAACGGATACTGGTGGAGCCCCGAGCGTGAAATGCTGCAGGCGGCGATCGACCAGACCCAGCAGGTAGTCAATGGCGACGTGCGCGTCAAGCTCTATAAAGGCAACGTCATGATTGCCGGGCGTCGTTCAGAAAGCAACTCGCTTTTCGACGAGTCCATCGCAACCTTCGAAGATGATGAAGGCGCCTATGACCAGAAGGATGCAGAGGGCTTTATCAAGCTCAATGCGCTGCGGTTGCGGGTGGCTGCAAGGAGGAGATAGGTTTTAGGTGTTAGGTTTTAGGTGTTATGTTTTAGGTGGAGTGACTTAAAACCTAAAACTTAAAACCTAACACCTGTCTAAAACCAGGAACTGCCATCAAACCATAGAATTTCAAGAGAACTTTAAATGATGAAAAAAACTGGCGAGGGCGCTGAAATAACCGGCAACGTCATGCTTGATGTTGCCGGCTTGGAATTGACAGCAGAAGATATTGAACGTCTCAAGCACCCTGCCTGCGGCGGCGTCATTCTCTTCTCCCGCAATTACGACAACCCTCAGCAGCTGGATACGCTTGTCAGCAGCATACGCGCCAGTTCACCCACACCACTGTTGATTTCCGTCGATCACGAGGGGGGCAGGGTGCAGCGCTTTCGCGATGGTTTTACCTGTTTGCCGCCGATGGCATGGTTGGGACAATGTTACGACCGGGATGCTGAGAAGGCATTGCAGCATGCCCGTGAACTGGGGTGGCTGATGGCTGCCGAGTGCCGTATGGTGGATATCGATTTCAGCTTTGCGCCGGTGCTCGATCTTGGCCTGGGTGTGTGTGACGTTATCGGCAACCGCGCCTTCCATGCCGATCCGGACGTCGTTTTTCTACTGGCAGCCGCCTGGATGCATGGCATGCATGATGCGGGAATGGCAGCCGTCGGCAAGCACTTCCCGGGACATGGCGCCGTTACCGAGGATTCTCATCTCGACCTGCCCGTCGACCAGCGTGATATCGACGTCATCATGAAGAGTGATGTCAGACCCTATGTCAGTATGTTCAGCGAGGGACTGGAAGCAGTCATGCCTGCGCATGTCATCTATCAGCAGGCTGATGAGCATGCTGCCGGTTTTTCGCACTTCTGGCTGCAGCAAGTATTGCGCGATCAGCTCAAATTCGACGGCGTGATTTTTAGTGATGACCTCTCCATGGCTGCTGCTGAATCTGCCGGCAGTTATGCGACACGCGCACTGGCTGCCATCGATGCCGGATGTGACATGGTGTTGATATGCAACCAGCCGCAGGCAGCCGATGAGATTCTGCATGCAATGGAAGGCTATCACTCTGCTGAAAGTCAACGCCGTCTGCAGAGAATGGTTGCTGCTCAGAATATCGATCTTGCCGGGCAATTATCCGGCCAACGCGGCAACAAGGCAGTGAAACTGGCCGATGAGGGAGTTACAGCGATCGCGATGGAGCAGACAGCATGAATCATACGACCGCTGAACACGCACAACAGGTGCTGCGCAATGCCACGTCTCTCTATACACCACAGCAGATCGATGCGTGCGTTGAGAAGATGGCAGCAGATTTAAACAGCAGATTTGCTGCTAAAACCCCGATTCTGTTATGTGTCATGAATGGAGGTGCGGTACTGACAGGCCAGTTGCTGCCGAAGCTGGGTTTCATGCTGGAATTCGATTATATCCAGGCTACACGCTACAGTGGAGAGACCAGTGGTGGGGAGCTGGTGTGGAAACATCATCATGAACTGCCCCTGCATGGACGGGATGTGCTGATTGTGGATGATATTTTGGATGTCGGACAAACTCTGAAAGAGATTCGCGAGGCCTGTCTGAATGAGGATGCGAAATCGGTTACAACGGCTGTACTGGTCGAGAAGAAGCACAGCAGGAACTGCGGTATCGATGCCGATTTTGTCGGTCTGGAGGTTCCTGACAGCTATGTTTTTGGCTATGGTATGGATTACAGGGGCTTTCTGCGCAATGCACCGGGCATCTTCTCCACTGAAGATTATTGAGAATTATTGATGAAAAAAATCGGCATTATCGGCGGCACCGGATTCACCAGCATGAAACAGCTGGAGATCATTCATCGTGAGGTCGTTAATACACCCTATGGTGAAGCATCAGCTCCGCTGACACATGGACGCCTGGGCGATCTCGAGCTGCTGTTTCTGCCGCGCCATGGCAGCGGCCATAATATTCCGCCGCACCGGATTAATTATCGCGCCAATATCTGGGCAATGAAAGAGCTGGGGGTGGAGCAGGTTATCGGTTTTGCTACTGTCGGCGGCATCACGCAGCCGCCGCTGGCGATGGTTATCCCTGATCAGCTCATCGATTACAGCTGGGGCAGGGAGCAGACATTTTTTGATGGTGAAAATGGACAGGTATCCCATGTTGACTTCACTACTCCATTTTGTGGAGAGCTGCGTAAAATCCTGACAAATGCAGCGCTCGACGCAGGCATCGATATCGTCACTGAAGGGGTTTATGGCGTGACCCAGGGGCCGCGGCTTGAGACTGCTGCCGAGATCAATCGTCTGCAGGCTGATGGTTGCGATATCGTCGGTATGACAGCATTGCCCGAGGCGGCTCTTGCGCGTGAAAAGGGACTCTGTTATGCCACTTGTGCAATCGTGGTCAACTGGGCTGCCGGAAAAGGCGACGAAGCCATTACCCAGGAGTTGATCGATGCACATCTGAAAATCGGTACAGCCTCTATTGGCAGCCTGCTGGAGCATATGAAGTAATGTTTTAGGTTTTATGTGATTCCGTCATTGCGAGCGAAGGACTGTAGGGCGCAATAAGCGACAGCGCATTGCGCCGTATGGAATGGTGCAATGCGCTCCACTTATTGACACCCTACAGCTCATTTTTGTTGCGGCAATACAGGGTTGGGTTTACGGTGTTACCTAAAACATAAAACCTAACACTTAAAACCTTGCTTAAAACTTAATACTTAAAACCTTCCCAAACCTTGTTATGATATACCTGTCATTAGAAGAGACTTAAAAGAGACCTAGGAGAGAAAAACCATGTCAGACGAAAAAAAGCCAGCTGCTGAAGTTCCCGTTGCTCAAAAAGAGAGCAAAGTTTCCATGATGATGATCATTATGCTGGTCATCCTGATATGGGCGGTGGTCGCCTATTTCATGACCATGACCCCTGAGAAAGAGGGTGAGGCTCAGCAGCAGGCAACAACCACGGAGCAGGCTGCCCCGGAGGCAACTGCGCCGGTAACTGCAGAGGCGCCGATGGATGCTCCCGCTGCTGTTGACGCCACTCAAAAGCCAGTTGCAATAACTGTTGTCAAAGTGAAAAAAGTTCCAGCCAAAGATGAAAAAGAGGCCGTGGAGGCCTTGATGGACGTCTTTGCTCCCTCCGGAAAATAGAAAAAGGTCGGTTTTAGGTTTTTAAGTTTTAGGTTTTATGTGGTTTTCCTCGTTCCCACGCTCCTGCGTGGGAACGCAGACCTGACTCAGATGACAACTCTGTATGCATTCCCACCGAAGAGGATGGGAACGAATAATTGGGCTGTTCCTAAAACCTAAGAGCCTCTTACAAAACCCTCAAATACATTTTCTTACTCATTCCCACCGGGGACTGTGGAAACAACATACGCTGTTACCTAAAACATAAAACTTAATACTTTAAACCCAAAACCTATCTTGTTCCCACACAGGAACGTAGGAACCAGAGAATTCCTGGACAGACTTCTACTCAATGAACAATCCTCACCAGCAACTTGGCGCCTTGAGCCATCTTCATCAGCTGCAGCAATCGCTGCTTGAATTCCTCTCTGACGATGAGGCTCTCTACTACTATCATCCACAGCTGCAATCGCTCTCCTGGTATTTTGGCCGCGCAGTCTATGTCGAGACCCTGTTGCTGCGCAGTGTCGTGCAGGGAGAGAGCGATCTGGTCGACAGGGTGTCGCATATTTTCGGTGACGAGCGCCTCGGCAATACGCAGCTCGTGGATCAAATCCCTCCGCGTGAGCATCTGCTGAACTGGGCCATGGAGATCTATGAAGAGAATCTGACCCGTCTGGCAAATCCCTCCATGCTGCCTGAGCATCCACTGTTGAAAGATGGTTGGCTGACTGCCATGCTGGTGCAGCTGCACAGCAAAATCTATGAAAAGATGCTCGAGGTGTTGACAGAGCGCACATTGAATCAGAATCAACACTTTGAATGTTCGCAGCCTTTGATGCTGGCTGATGCAGTGTTGGAGACTGCGACAATCAGACAGGGCCACTACCGTATTGGCGCAACCAAAGGTGTGGTGTTTGATAATGAATTGCCGCGCCAGATCACGGAGCTGCACAGCTATCGCATCAGTCAATTGATGGTTAGCAATGCCAACTGGCTCTCATTTATGCACTCCGGCGGTTATCAGCGTGACGAGTGGTGGAGCGGGGAGGGCAGCAGCTGGCGTCAGCAGCATCAACCGCAGGCGCCGCATCACTGGCGCATGGATGCCAATGACCAGTGGTTCATCGTTGGGCAAAACGGTTGCAGCGATATCTCTCCGACTGATCCGGTTTATGGACTATCCCTGTATGAAGCCCGGGCATATTGCAACTGGATTGCAGGCCATGAGGGGTTCGAAGGAGCTGCCATTCAGCACGAATACCAGTGGGAGCTTGCGGCTCGTCAGGGACTCATCGGGCAGACCGGACGTGTCAGAGAGTGGTGCTGGAATGCATTCGAGCCCTATGCGGGTTATGAACGCCCGGATACTCCTTTGCTGGCAACCAATTTTGAGCAGAACCATGTTGCCGTGCGCGGCGCCACGCTGCATACACAGCCTGCGCTGCGCCGCGCCAGTTATCGTGATAGCACCGATCCCGGAGATCGGCATCATCTCATTGGTTTACGACTCGTATTTCCGGCGCTTCCCGAGGTGTGGCATAAGGCGCCTTACAAAGGTTAAAATACAAGCATTGCTTGTCTATGCCTCCGTCTTCAGTGTTGCGCCAAGAGTTACATACAGCAAGTATGCGCCTCTTGGCGCGTCTTGAATACGAAGCCATATCCGGCGCAATCCATGTATTTTAATCTTTTCCAGGTGCCTAAATGAAAATCGTCTCTTTCAATGTGAATGGTTTGCGCGCGCGTCCGCATCAACTCGAAAAACTGCGTGACACTCTCGATCCTGACATCATCGGTCTGCAGGAGATCAAGGTGCAGGACCCCGATTTCCCGCTGCAGATGGTGCAGGAGATTGGCTATCATGCCGAATACTTCGGCCAGAAGGGGCACTACGGCGTCGCACTGCTCTCCAAAAAGGCGCCGCTGAGTGTCTCACGCGGCTATGCCACCGATGAGGAGGATGCCCAGCGCCGGCTGATCACGGCAACCTATGAGAGCGACAACGGCAACCAGGTGACGGTGATCAATGGTTATTTCCCCCAGGGAGAGAGCCGCAGTCATGAAACCAAGTTCCCCAATAAACGCCGCTTCTACGAAGATTTAATGGTCCATCTGCAGAGTTTCAGCCCGGATGACAACCTGGTCGTCATGGGTGATGTCAATATCGCCCGCCTCGACAGTGATATCGGTATTGGCCCGGACAATGCCAAACGCTGGCTACGCACCGGAAAATGCAGTTTCCTGCCCGAGGAACGTGAATGGATGGAGCGTCTCATGGAG
>DAOUQU010000278.1 GCA_030625445.1 Gammaproteobacteria bacterium | reverse complement strand
AAGGTTGTCTCTACGGACTTCCGTGGCTACAGCGCCTCATCAATCTTCGATGCGGGAGCAGGCATCGCTCTCGACGGAACTTTCGTCAAGGTTGTCTCCTGGTATGACAACGAGTATGGCTACACCTGCAACATGATGCGTTTTGTTGAGCACGTCGCTGCCAACTAAGCAGTAGTCTGTAAGCTTGCAGGGTGAGCATTGCTCACCCTGCATTTCACACTAGTAATTCTTGAACGGCCAACATCTTTACTAATGAGTCAATTTTTAATGATGACTCTCGCAAAGACGCAAAGCTCGCCAAGAAAAACCTTTGCGGTCTTTGCGTCTTGGCGAGAGAAATTATTTTTTTCATGCCTTCGTCAGTCTGAGACCTGATCTAACCAATTTGAATAGAGCTGTTCGTTAAGTTGTTCATGAGCTGGCAATTTACCAAACAGTTTTTTGCATAAAATTATCAGGAGTCTTCTATGTCCGTCATCAAAATGACCGATCTCGATCTTGCAGGTAAACGCCTGCTCATCCGCCAGGATCTCAATGTTCCTGTCAAGGATGGCAAAGTCACTTCCGACAAACGCATCCAGGCATCCATGCCGACCATCGAGCACTGCATCAAGGCTGGCGCCCGCGTCATGATCATGTCGCACCTGGGACGTCCGACCGAGGGCGAGCCTGCTGCCGAATTTTCACTGCAGCCTGTTGCCGACTATCTCAGCGATGCGCTTGGCAAGCAGGTTCCGTTGATTACCGATTATCTGCAGAATTCTCCCGAGCTGAATGACGGTGATGTCGTGCTGCTGGAAAATGTGCGCTTCAATGTCGGTGAGAAGAGCAATGACGAGGCGCTCTCAAAGCAGTATGCCTCCCTGTGTGACATCTATGTCATGGACGCATTCGGCACGGCTCACCGCGCCCAGGCATCCACGCATGGCGCAGGCCAGTTTGCGCCTGTTGCATGTGCCGGTCCGCTGCTTGCGGGCGAACTGGAAGCGCTTGGCAATGCACTGGATAATCCAAAGCGTCCGATGGCTGCCATCGTTGGCGGATCCAAGGTTTCCACCAAACTGACCGTGCTGGAGTCCCTCAGCAAGGTTGTTGATCAACTGATTCCCGGCGGCGGCATTGCCAATACATTCATTGCAGCGATGGGCCACAATGTCGGCAAGTCTCTCTATGAAGAGGATTTGATCCCTGAAGCAAAAAAACTGATGGCGGCTGCATCTGCAGCCGGCAATGAAATCCCTGTGCCTACGGACGTTGTCGTCGGCAAGGAGTTTTCAGAATCGACCCCAGCGACAGTGAAAAAGGTCGAAGATGTTGAAGATGATGACATGATCTTCGATATCGGCCCCGAGACCGCTGCACGTTTTGCAGAGATGATGAAAGCAGCCGGCACTATCGTTTGGAATGGCCCGCTTGGCGTCTTCGAGTTCCCCCAGTTTGCCGATGGCACCAAGGTTTTGGGAGCGGCAATCGCTGACTCTGACGCCTTCTCCATAGCCGGCGGCGGTGATACCCTGGCGGCCGTTGCTGATTTTGGTCTCACTGAGCGCATCTCCTATATCTCAACCGGCGGCGGCTCCTTCCTGGAATTCCTCGAAGGCAAGCAGCTTCCTGTCGTGGCAATGCTCGAAGAGCGTGCGGCAAATGCCTGAGCAGTCATAAACCATGCCTAGAAGACGCACCAAAATTGTCTCAACCCTCGGTCCGGCAACGGACGACCCGAAGGTTGTCGACAAACTGATCGATGCCGGTGTTGATGTAGTACGCATCAACCTGTCGCACGGATCCCATGAGGAGCACGCCAGGCGCGCTGATCATGTCAGGAATCGTGCGCGCGCATGTGGTCGTCAGGTAGGTGTTCTGGTTGATTTGCAAGGCCCGAAAATTCGCACCGGACAGTTTCGGGATGGGCCCATAGAGCTGGCTGAGGGTGATGAATTCATCCTCGATGTCTCCCATCCAATCGAAGAGGGCGATCAGCAGCGCGTTGGCTGCACCTATCAGCAGCTGCCGCAGGATCTGCAGCGCGGCGACAAACTGCTCATCAATGACGGCAAGATTATACTCTGGATCGATCGAGTCGATGGCCCGGAAATCTGCTGTAAAGTCAGGGTTGGCGGTGAACTTTCTGATAACAAGGGCATCAACAAACATGGCGGCGGTCTCTCGGCGCCTGCATTGACCGACAAAGACAAGCTTGACATCAAGTTTGCCGCTGAAATCGATGCCGACTATCTGGCGGTCTCCTTTGTCAGAAACGCCGATGATGTCAATACTGCGCGTCAACTCTTGAATGACGCCGGCGGCAACGCGGCGATTGTGGCAAAAGTCGAGCGTGCCGAGGCGCTGGATGTCATCGATGAGATTATCGACGCAACCGACGTTATCATGGTGGCGCGCGGCGATCTGGGAGTCGAGATCGGTGATGCCGAGCTGCCGGCGGTCCAGAAACAGCTGATCAGAGCCACCAGATCCAGAAACAAGGTCGTGATTACAGCGACACAAATGATGGAGTCGATGATTGAACATCCGATTCCAACCCGCGCAGAAGTCTTCGATGTTGCCAATGCGGTGCTCGATGGAACAGATGCGGTGATGCTGTCGGC
>DAOUQU010000458.1 GCA_030625445.1 Gammaproteobacteria bacterium | reverse complement strand
AGCAGCAAACAACTCTCTCTTCTTCTCCACATATCGCAAACGCATCTCCCCGGGCAACGCGATTAGTGAAGCGCGATCATAGACCGAAGCGACATCAGCTAGCATCGCGACATCCAGATCGAAGAAATCGCCAACCAGCAGCGTGATCCCTTCACACTGCCAACGCTCAAAATTTTCGAGATGATCGATCTGCGGCTGCAATGCGTTTTCCGCAAAAAAATCCTTCACAGCCAGCTGGCTGATCTCAACACCAATCACCTCGTAACCCTGATCACGCAGCCACAACAGATCAAGGCTCTTGCCGCACAACGGAACAAAAACAGTGCTCCCGGCCGGGGCGTCTACCTGCGGCCAGCATTTTTCGAGCCATGGGTTGGTATGCGACAGGTGAAAACCCGTCTGCCCCGCCTTCCAGCGTTCAATCCAGGATTCTGGTTTCATTAATACTCTTCCAATGCATTTTTTTGCTATTCTCTCATCTCTCTGACAAAGAAAGATACACTCAACTCTCAGGTAACGAAGAATCTTTTCCAAACAATAACCACGGAACACACGGACCACACGGAAATAAAAACGTAACTATTCAGCATCTTGTCAGAGAGGTGAACCAAGTCACTGTTTTCGGGTATATCTGCCGGAAACGTATGAGGCAGGGATGCCGAGTCGAGCCTACATGGATGTATTCACGGCGTTTTCCGGAAGATATGCCTGGAGACAGTGACGATCTTGCAACTTCTGAATAGTCACATAAAAACAAAATCAATTCCGTGTGGTCCGTGTATTCCGTGGTTAAAAAGAGACATGACAACAACATGACTGCTGATCCTCAATTTCTTGCCGACCTGAGAAGCATCCTCGACGGCGACTCCCTGATCGAAGAACAGGAGGAGTTGACCGCTTACGAGTGTGACGGCCTCTCCGCACATCGAACCATTCCGATGCTCGTCGCCCTGCCTGAGACCGTTGAACAGGTTCAGCAGATACTGAAACTCTGTTATCAACACAAAGTTCCGGTTGTTGCACGCGGCGCCGGAACAGGACTTTCAGGAGGCGCACAGCCGCTGGAGAATGGCCTGCTGTTGAGCCTGGCGCGTTTCAGCCGCATTCTCGACATCGATGCTGACAATCGCTGCGCCACAGTGCAGCCGGGGGTTCGCAACCTTGCCATCAGCGAGGCCGCAAAACCCTATGGACTCTATTATGCG
>DAOUQU010000104.1 GCA_030625445.1 Gammaproteobacteria bacterium | reverse complement strand
CGTTCGATTTGCGTGGATGGATGCATGAGACGGTTGGCCAGCTCGCCATGGGTCGTCAGGATCAGCAGGCCGGAGCTGTTGATATCGAGTCGGCCAACTGCAATCCAACGTCCTTTGGCGAGTATTGGCATCTTCTGAAACACCGTCGGACGTCCTGAATCGTCGCGGCGAGTGACAATTTCACCTTCGGGTTTGTTGTAGATAATGATGTGGTGGGCATCCTGTTTGAGGCGTTTGTTGCTCACCGCACGGCCATCAACCTTGACATGGTCCTCGTCGTTGATCCGATCTCCGAGCTGAGCCTGCAGGCCATTGACAGTGATGCGCCCGTCACGAATCCACTGCTCGATGGCGCGGCGTGATCCAAGACCGGCATTCGCCAGCACCTTTTGTATACGCTCTTTTGATGTCATTGCAGCAATTGCCCGTTATCTTGATACTGCTGTGGCTCGTCCTGTGCGTCTGTCGACGGCCCTGCTTCAGGATCCGGAAGGTCAAGTTCCGGATTGATTAGATCAAACTCTTTTATTTCAGCAAGAGCAGGCAGCTCATCGAGTCCCTTCAAGCCAAAATAGTCGAGAAACTCCCGCGTGGTGGCATAGAGTGACGGCCATCCGGGAACATCACGTTTTCCCACCACACGAATCCACTCTCTCTCCATCAATGTTTTTATGATATTGGTGCTGACTGCAACACCCCTTACATCTTCAATTTCGCCACGGGTCACGGGCTGCCTGTAGGCAATTAGTGCGAGTGTTTCCAGCAATGCACGGGAGTATCGCGCCGGCTTCTCATCCCACAATCGTGATATCCAGGGAGCATACTCCTTGCGCACATGGATGCGCCAGCCGGTGCTCACCTCCGCCACTTCAACTCCGCGTTGCTGGTAGAGTTGCTGCAACTGCATAAGCGCCTCAACAAGCTGCTGCCGATGCGGTTGTTCATCATCAGGAAACAACATCAGCAGGCGATCGAGACTGAGGGGTTTTCCTGCTGCAAGCAGCGCCGCCTCGGCAATATTGCAGATTTTTTGATTATTCATTCTCTATTCATTCTCAGAGAGGCTCCTGGCCTTGACATGAATAACACCGAAGGAGTCAACCTGCACCAGTTCGATGAGGGTCTCCTTGAGTAATTCAAGAATAGCCATAAAGGTGACCACCACGCCCATACGTCCCTCGACCATTTCAAACAGTTCGGTAAAGGGGGTAAATTCGGTTGAGCGAACAGTGGCGAGTACATTTGACATACGTTCACGCACGCTGAGCACCTCCCTCTCTATCTGGTGACTACTGAAAAGGTCGGCGCGCCGCATCACTTCGTGAAAAGCAAACAGCAACTCTTTCAAATCGACATCCGGCAAGGGGTGTTCACTCTGTTTATGCGGAACAGCAACCTCGACCTGATGCAGGTCGCGCTCCATTCTCGGCAGTTCGTCAATATCTGCGGCAGCCTGTTGAAAACGCTCATACTCCTGCAGACGCCGCACCAGTTCCGCCCTGGGATCTCCCTCCTCCTCATCCTCGTGTCTGGGACGGGGAAGCAGCATACGTGATTTGATCTCGGCCAGCATGGCGGCCATCACCAGGTACTCGGCGGCAAGTTCCAACCGCATATTTTTCATCAGGGCGATATATTCAATATATTGCCGGGTGATGTCTGCAATGGGTATATCGAGGATATTGAGGTTTTGTTTGCGGATCAGGTACAACAGCAGATCAAGGGGGCCTTCGAAAGCCTCGAGAAAGACTTCCAGCGCATCAGGCGGGATATAGAGGTCTTTAGGGGGTTCGAGCAGCGGCTCTCCCTGCACCATCGCAAAGTGCAGCTCTTTTTGCTGCCGGGGAGTCTGCTGCTCCACCTCAGATCATCTCCAGCGACATCACATGCCTGACGATATCCATGGTTTCACGCGCCTCTTCCCGCGCGGTTTCACACCCTTCATTGATGATATTGCGCACCACATCCGGCTGCTCCTCGAACTCCCTGGCGCGCTCCTGCATGGGGCGCAGCTCTTCGAGCACCGCATCGATGACCGGCTGTTTGCAGTCAACACAACCGATAGAGGCGGATTTGCACCCCTGCTGCACCCAGTCACGCATACTTTCATCCGAATAGACCTCATGGAATTGCCACACCGGACACTTTGCGGGATCACCGGGATCCGTGCGGCGTACACGCGCCGGATCTGTCGGCATGGTGCGCAGCTGCTTGCTGAGTTCATCGGCATCGGCGCGCAGTGAGATGGTATTGCCATAGGATTTGGACATCTTCTGCCCATCCAGCCCCGGCATTTTTGACGCTTTGGTCAGCAGCGGCTGGGGCTCCGGCAGTATCACCTTGCCGCCACCCTCAAGATAACCATAGAGACGATCCTTGTCGGCAACGGTGATGTTTTGCTGCCCTTCGAGCAACGCCCTGCCGGCGGAGAGCGCTTCATCATCCCCCTGCTCCTGCCAGGCATTGCGATAACGCTGATAGAGCCTGGCGTTTTTCTTCCCCATCTTTCTCATGGCAGCTTCCGCTTTGGCGGCGAAATCGGTTTCACGTCCATAGATATGGTTGAAACGACGCGCCACTTCACGCGTCAACTCCACATGAGAGACCTGGTCTTCACCAACCGGCACCAGGCCGGACCTGTAGAGCAGGATGTCGGCGCTCTGCAGCAGCGGATAACCAAGAAATCCGTAAGTTGCGAGATCACGCTCTTTGAGTTTTTCCTGTTGGTCCTTGTAGCTGGGTACGCGTTCGAGCCACCCCAGCGGCGTGATCATCGATAGCAGCAGGTGCAGTTCGGCATGTTCGGGAACGCGTGACTGTATAAAGATGGTCGCTTCATTGGGATTGACCCCGGCGGCAAGCCAGTCAATCACCATTTCATGGGTACTTTGAGGAATCCCGGTTGGATCGTCGTAGTGTGTGGTCAATGCATGCCAGTCGGCGACAAAAAAGAAGCAGCGGTATTCGTGCTGCAGCTCCACCCAGTTTTTCAGGACGCCATGATAGTGCCCCAGGTGCAGCTGCCCGGTCGGACGCATGCCGGAGAGTACGCGCGCATGCTGGGAGGCGATTTTGTTCAGTGAGATGTCGAAATCCATAAATTATCAGGTCAAACCAATCAGTGTAAAGACGATGCGATTGATGAAATTCATCATTGCCATAAGCACGGGACTCAGAATGCCGGTGAACAGCAACCCCATGATAATGAACAGGCCATAGGGCTCGATTTTTTCAAATGCCTGCGACAGATTATACGGCAGCCAGGAGTTGAGTATGCGTCCACCGTCCAGCGGCAGCAGAGGCAGCAGGTTTAGTGCCGCCAGGATTGAGTTGATCAGGATGCCAAACCCAGCCATTGCGCCGATAAAACTGTGGGAGTAATAGTCAACCCCGGCAACCGAGACAATCACCTTGATGACCAGAGCCCAGGCAAGCAGCATCAACAGATTGGATGCCGGTCCTGCGAAGGCAACCAGCGCCGTGTCACGACGGATATTGCGCAAGTGAGAGAAGTTGACCGGCACCGGTTTCGCCCATCCAAAAGCGAAATTGAAGCCGCTGAGGATATAGATGGCAATGGGTACCACGATGGTTCCAACAGGGTCGATATGCTTCAGGGGATTGATGGTCACACGCCCCATCATATAGGCCGTATTGTCACCCAGACGATGGGCTGTCCAGCCATGCGCCGCTTCATGCAGGGTAATCGCCAAAAGCAACGGAAGCGCTGCAGCCGCGATGGTCTGGATCGTTGATAATTCGTTCATGCGGGGATTATACCTGCCATTGGAATCAGCAGGCGGAATAAAAATTGTCGTGAAGTATGCAACGAATAACGCGTGCGGCGCAATGCGCGGAGCTTATTGCACCCTACGGTTTGGATCAACTGCGGTGGTGAAGTGGTGAAAAAAGATTGAAGCCGTACTTCCCGGCAGGCGGGAAGTACGGCTCAACTACAATGGATTACTTGCAGTTTTTAGTAGCTGGCGCTGCTGCTCTTGGTGCTGCTGCAGAAGGTCTCACAGGAGCTGCGCTACGGGGACCGTAACCGTATTGACGACCATAACCGTATGGACGACCATAACCACCATAAGAACGACCAGAACGACGGTCGCCATAGCTGCGGTTATTCCAGCGATTACTGTTGTCCCAACGGCTGTTGTTGTCCCAGCGGTTGTCCCAGCGGTTGTAGCTGTCACCGGAACCGGAGCCATAGCCATCGCCTGACCAATCGGTATCGGCATCAGCATCCATGTCCATGCTGAAACTGCCGCGACCGGCGCCGCGACCGCGACCACGCCCGGAAGTATCACCGCGACCATAGCCGCGATTGGACATGTCATTTCTCATGTTGTTGTTCCAGTCGTTGTTCCAGTCGTTGTTCCAGTCGCTATCACTATCGTCCCAGGGCATATCCCACGATTCAGCAGAAACAGCTGTGGTAGCCAGCATTGCTGCTAATGCAGCGATCTTTACGATGTTTTTCATAAGTTAATCTCTAAAAGTGAATGGTAAATGTTGCGCAGGCGGTTAGCTTGCATAAGGGAGAACCCACAAGTAGTAATTACTTATGAATATTAACCTCCTTAATCGATGTTGAAACTATTCAATCTCTATTGATCCTGAATTGATAAATCTCACGCACCGCTAGCGAGTTAAATGTAACCGATTATTGAGCAATGGTCTATCAAAAAAGTTTTAAAAGTCTTCATCCTCAAAACTGCCGTCCGTGATTTCGAACTCTCTCTTCTGCAGCCAGGAGTCACGTTCGAAAGCGTAGGGATCAAGCGCCGCCTGGTCAATGATATCTGTAACGTCCTGTAAATCGCTGCGCATATTGACAGCACGAAGGACGAACAGACCGACGACGATTTCTACCTCCGGCGCATACAGTACTGGATCAACAGCGTAATCTCCAACCAGCCCCACTGCATCACGAACCGATGAGGGCCCGAACAGGGGCACGACGAGATAAGGTCCGGCTGGCACACCCCACTTGCCGAATGTCTGACCAAAATCTTCATAATGCTTCTCCAGCTTCATCAGCGTAGCGACATCAAACAGACCGCCCAGTCCCATGGTGGTGTTAACCACAAGACGACCACCGTCAGAGAGAGCATGTTTGAATTTTCCCTGCAGCAGGTTGTTGATTGCGATACCGACATCATTGAGATTGCTGAAAAAGTTTCTCACCCCCAGCGTGACTGGCGCGGGAATCAGGCCATCACTATGACTCGACAGCGGCTTGAAAAAAACACGGTCGACGCCCCGGTTAAAACGAAAGATTTTCCTGTTGACCTTTTCCCAGGGATCGGGATTAGAGTGTGAGAGATGATCGACCTCATCCTCTGCATGCAGCGGATGCAATGACAACAATAGCAGAAACAGGAAAACCGATGCTCTTCTCATAAAAATCAAACAGCTTTTGCCATTATTCTTATTTGCATGAACTAGCGAGACCAAGTCTCAGACTGACGCCATGCTATCCCTTTCCATAGTGTCGATCAAGCCGATCTGCTATTCTGCGCCTCATGATTACATATAACCCGGTGATTGCCGGTCGATTCCGTGGTTTCCTGCCGGTAGTGGTGGATGTCGAGACAGGCGGCTTCAATACTGAGCAGGATGCACTGCTCGAAATTGCAGCCGTCACCCTGCGAATCAACAGCGACGGCCTGTTGGAACGGGCTGAGACGCTCCATTGTCACGTGCTGCCTTTCGAGGGCGCCAATCTGGACCCCAAGGCGCTGGAATTTAATGGCATTGATCCGGACAATCCACTGCGCGGCGCTCTGAACGAGAAAGAGGCCCTGCAGCACTGTTTTCTGCCGATTCGACACGCTATCAAAGAGAGTGGCTGTAAACGGGCGATTCTGGTGGGTCACAATGCGACGTTTGACCTTGCCTTTATCAATGCCGCTGCGAAGCGCTGCCACAATAAACGCAATCCCTTCCACCCCTTCTCCACCTTTGACACCGTCAGTCTGGCAGGACTGGCTTATGGTCAGACGGTGCTAGCCAAAGCCGCAATTGCCGCCGGTATGGAGTGGGACCATCGCGAGGCGCACTCTTCGATCTATGATGCAGAAGGTACAGCAGAACTATTCTGCCGCATCGTAAACCGCTGGAAAGAGTGCAT
>DAOUQU010000061.1 GCA_030625445.1 Gammaproteobacteria bacterium | reverse complement strand
TAGAGAAGCAAAACTCGGTCATGAAAACCTCGGTGATGCTGGGCGCTTTTCGCAAATCCCAGGCAACGCGCATGGAGTACCTGACGCTGATTCATTGATTGTTAACAATGAAAGGATTTTCAACCACGAAAATCACGAAAGGCACGAAAAAAGAGGTTTGACCATTTCGTGTGGTTCGTGATTTTCGTGGTAGATTTTTCTTCAGGTTGTAGGCCGGATAAGGCGCTTTCACCGATCTTTGATTCAATGCAAGATCTTCCAGCGCCGCCATCCGGCTTTGTGTTGCCGGATTTTGCTTACGCTCATCCGGCCTACGGACTGCTTCCTGCACGGAGTTATTGAGACCTTATTCTCAGAGCAGTTTTTGAACAGCATCCTGCAGAGAGCGTTGCACCTCGCGCTTTCCGGCCAGCTGCAATCTTGTGGCAAGACTCTGGATAGGTTCTCTCTGTAAAATTCTGCAGAAGAAGAGCTCCTGCTGTTTGTCGTCGAGTCTTACTGCATTGCCGCTTCGGGAAGCCCATATTGCCAGCTCCACGAGTTCCGGGAATACGGCGTCAAACGGGAGTTGTGCCGCAGCAAAGCGACTGAGCAGTTCTCTGCTCTCTGACGACGAAGCACTGCTGAGCATGGTGTCCTGAAGCAGCGGCAGGAAGATCCTGCTCTCCAGTGCATTGAGGCTGTCGGTGAGCAACAGAGGAAATTGTTTGAGAAAACGTCCTCGCGCCTGCTGCAACAGCTGCCTGCCATTCTCAGTGACCGGCTGGAGCATCAGCAGCGAGTGACAGCCGCTGGATGCCTCTCTTGTCAATCCGAGGCGCACCGGCTGGAAACTGTTTTTTCGCCACAAAGCCATCAAGTCACTGCTGGCGCCAAAACTGGTGCAGACCGTGTCGATCTCTTCTGCTGTGGATGCAAGCTCTTTTAAAAGCGCGGTGGCAACGCCATTTCTGCGGATTGCCGGATGAACGGCTATACGCATGATACGCAAAAAGTTGTGCTGCAGTGCCTGCGGCTGTGCACAGTGGAGCGCCAGTGTCTGAGGTGCAAGATGTCCATGCGGGCGTCGTTTTCCAGAAAGGATTTGCGACACCATGGCGTCATCGAATCCCCCTTCGCGAACCGCAACTGCAACTGCGGCAATCTCTCCCCGGTAGCGTCCCAGCAGGATCTCGACGTTGTGGCCATCGAGCAGATAGCGCAGATCGAACGGGCGGGTGCGATAGTGCGCCAGGACCAGCAAGCCAAATAACTGCCGCAGTGTCTGCTCATCCTGAAGCAGGGCATCCTGGGTGATGCGGCTGATTTCAAGTTGATCCGGCGTGAAATTTGCGAAAGCATCATCCTCAGCCGGCTCGGCATTCATTAGAAGTGCATCGAACGTGAGCTGTTCCAGAGGGTCGTCTCGATCCCAGCGGATCGGGGTGGAGAGTTGCATCTCCCGCCACTGCGGAGTGAGACGATCAAGGGTGCTGCGAAAGCGGATGGCAAAACCTCTGCCGGTACCTTCGTAACCATGCACCGTGGTGGAGAAGACAATACGTTTGTAACGCTGCAGCAGGGTTTCAAGCAGTGGAGCAGGAATGGCGGCGGCTTCATCAACAAGCAGAATATCGGCGCTTTTCTGCTGTTTCAATAACTGGTCCGGGGCTACGAAGCTGAGAGATCGATCCTGTGTAAATAGTCTCCCTTGACGGGAGCTGAAGTTGGGAAGTTGTGCGCCGGCATGTCGAAACAGGGATTCAACGGCATGCATTGCCGGAGCTGTGACGACAATATGGTATTTGTCATGTTCGTGTTTATTCAGCAGTATGGCGGCAGCCAGGCCCAGCGCGGCACTTTTCCCACGCCCCCTGTCTGCTGTGATGACCAGCGGGCGGGAGCGATGGCCGCTGGCGACGTGCACAATGGCATCGATAGCCTGTTGTTGATCATCAGTGGATGTTGTTATGCAGGAGGCAGGGGAGGGGAGCGGCGCGCTTTCATGCGCATCCCCCTGTGAGATGATTTCAACACCAGGAGTGTGCAGAAACATGCTGCTGAGACGCTGCAAAAAGCGGCCCTTGATCTTGTCTGCTGTTACCGGCCAAACACAGATGCGTTGGTAGTCAGGGTCTTCAAAACCGGGCCATTGATGCAGTGGCGGGGTGAGCAACAGCAGATAACCGTGACTATTGATTGTGCCACTGACAGCGGCAAAAGCATCAGCATCAAAGCCGCAATGGGCATCAAATACAATGCTGTGAAACTCCTGCCCCAGAAGCTGCTTTGACCTGTTTGCAGGAATTATCCGCTTGAGTGACTGCTGCTCAGCTTTGTCGCCGATCCACACCGCTCCCGGGCGATCCGTCAGCAGCTGTGCGGCCCTCTCTCTGCACCATGCGGCGCTACCGGCAACAATCAGAAAATGACGCATTATGCGATGTTTTCGCCTCTATTTGAGATTACTCCCCTGATTTCTGGAGTTGATAGAAGGCGTTGGTTGCAGCAACAAAACCGTCAATGGAGCCGCAGTCATAGCGATCTCCCTTGAATTCATAGGCGATCACATTGCCCGCTTTTGCCTGTTGCAGCAGGGCGTCGGTAATCTGTATTTCACCGCCGCTGCCAGCAGGTGTCTGCTTGAGTATTGAGAAGATATCCGGGGTAAGAATATAGCGTCCGATGATGGCAAGGTTGGATGGCGCCTCTTCAGGCGTCGGCTTCTCAATCATGTCGGTGACCCGAAATACGCCCTGCTCGATCTCATCCCCGGCAATTACGCCGTATTTGTGTGTCTCTTCAGACGCCACTCTCTCGATTGCGACAACGCTGCACTGGTATTTGTCGTAAATTTTCACCATCTGGCGCATCACCCCATCGGGCTCGGCACGACATAGATCATCGGCAAGAATAACGCCAAAAGGTTCATTGCCGATCAACACCTCTCCGGTGTGAATCGCATGTCCAAGCCCATGCATCTCGATCTGGCGTGTATAGGAGAAGGTGCAGTGCTCGATCAGATAGCGGATCTCCTTTAGATAGGCCTCCTTGGAGGTGCCGTCAATCAGGTGCTCCAGTTCGTAATTGGTATCGAAGTGATCCTCGATGGCGCGCTTGCCGCGACCGGTGACGATGGCGATATCATGCATGCCCGCCTGCAGCGCCTCCTCGATGCCATATTGAATCAGTGGTTTGGTGAGAATCGGCAGCATCTCCTTGGGCATTGCCTTGGTTGCCGGAAGAAAACGGGTGCCGTAACCGGCTGCGGGAAAGAGACATTTTCTGATCATTCTGTCAGCCTCATGTTGTGCGTCAACGCAGCTTCCATGTGGGGCTGCTTAAGCAATCAATGATACCAGCCTTTAGCAGCCATTGTCTGGCATCTTCGGCATCTTCTTCAAACCATGCACGCGCGGAACCAAGCCGGAATGTGTAGCCCCAGCGGTCCATGTCCTGCATCATCTGATCAGCACTGTAACCTGCAAGTTCATTGGAGAGAATGATTTGCAGATAGCAGACGCCATTCTCTTCATCATAGTTACCGCCGGCATCCGTATGCAGTTGTGTGCGCCGCTCACTCTGCATGCAGATACAGTGGCAGGCCTCATGAAAGGCGGAGTGAAGTGGTGTGTCATCACGGATATAGAGGTGGTTTTTGATCAATCCGGCCTCACTCTCCCCCCAGTAGGAACCGGGTATGGGCGCATTATCATTGACCTGTTCTACGGTCATCGCGTATCTTAGAAAGAGTTTCTCGATTTCTGGAACTCTCTCCTTGCAAAGAGTAACATCAGGCATAATTATCCAGAGCTTGTGATTCCACTATTTCCGCAGTAGGTCTTTCTATTCTCGGACAGCCTCCTAGTGACCTGCTCTTGATGGCTGGCCGATCACATGCATTGTAACGATTATTAGCAAACCCTGAAATGCTTAAGTTTCTACTCACCATATATGCGAAAACTCCGCTGGGCGCCGCACAGCGCCTGGGTGGATTTATTGGCTGGATTGCTTGGATCTTTCATTTGAAAGAACGTCATACTGCGGAGGTCAATATCGCGCTCTGTTTTCCCGAAATGCCGTCTCAGCAGCAACAGAAGCTGGTGAAGCAGACATTGCTGGAGAATGGCAAATTAATGGCGGAGTTGCCAATCACCTGGCTGCGTCCTTTCTCGGAGTTTGAATCAAGAGTCGATGTGCGCGAATTCCGCCGGCATCTGGATGAGAAGTATCAACAGGGCAAGGGTCTGATCGTTGCTGTGCCGCACATGGGCAACTGGGAGTTGGGTCTGCATGCCGTGGTTTCAGTGGCGCCGACAACGGTGCTGTATCGCCCGCCACGGCAGCAGTGGCTCGAGGAGATCATGACGCAAGGGCGCTCGGCAAATGGCGCGCTCCTGGTGCCGGCAACAGGCAGGGGTATCAAACAACTCGTGGCTGCCCTGAAGAGAAAAGAGATCATTATTATTCTGCCTGACCAGGTTCCAAAGCAATTACAGAATGCCGGTGGTATCTACTCACCTTTCTTTGGCCATTCTGCAATGACCATGACGTTGTTGTCAAAACTGGCAGCGAAAACAGGAGCGCCGGTGGTGCTTGCTTTTGTTAAACGTCTGGCGCAGAGAGAGGGCTTCTTTGGCCGGATACTGGATGTGGAACCTGCTGTCAATGATTCTGACCTCGAGGTGTCGGTGGGTGCGCTGAACAAAACCATTGAGACGGCGGTGCTTGAAGAGCCGGCACAGTATCAGTGGGTCTACCGCCGTTTTCAGGGAAAGGTTTACAAAAAGGCTCGAAACGGCTAAAACCATTTATAAAATAAGGGAATAGATGCGCGCATGCTATGATCTGAACTCATTGACCATGAGCAGTGGAGGAGAACCCGATGTCAGCAGAATTTCCAATCATCGCCTTAACCGGCTCGTCGGGGGCAGGCAGTTCAACGATTACCAGGGCTTTTGAGCACATTTTCTGGCGTGACAGGGTCAAGGCCGCCTATATTCAGGGGAGTGGTTTTCATCGCTACAGTCGCGCAGAGATGGAGCAGGAAACTCTCAATGCTTGCGCTGAAGATCGTATTCTCAGCCATTATGGTCCTGCGGGGAACTGTCTCGACAAGCTGGAGACCCTCTTTTTCCAGTACTCGGCAGTTGGTTCAGGACAGCGGCGTTACTATCTTCACACAACTGAACAAGCAAAAAAATGGGGGCAGGAGGTTGGGACTCTTACTCCCTGGGAAAAGATCGAGGGTAAAACCGACCTGCTGCTCTACCGCGGCCTGCATGGCGCCGCAATCGATGGAGATATCGATATCTCACAATATCCGGATCTGCTGATTGGCATTGTGCCGATCGTCAATCTGGAGTGGATTCGGAAGATTGGCCGCGATACAAAGTTGCGTGGCTACACCGTGGATGATGTCAGACACTCCATTCAGTGCCGCATGCACGACTATGTGCACCATATCACTCCGCAATTTTCCCGCACACATATTAATTTTCAGATGGTCTCTACGGTCGATACTTCGGACCCATTTGCTGAAGATAACATCATGCCGACGGAAGACGAGAGTTTTATAGTGATCAGTTTTCAGCGGGGGATGCGACCGGATTTTGTCGAGTTGTTGAGTCTGCTGCCAAATTCATTCATGTCACGGAGAGATACGCTGGTGGTTCCGGGCAGCGCACTGCTGCATGCAATAGAGATCATCCTGATGCCTCTGGTGCACGATCTGGTGGTGAAGGGCAGGGAGTTGCGCGAGGTCAGGAAACTGCCGAAAAAGCGAAAAGCCGGACTGCATGGCGTTCTTGGTCAGTCTGACAGCTGAAAGAAAGTTTGCAGCAAAAACAAAGTTGGCAGTTTTCAGTTGGCAGTAGGCAGCAAAACAACAAAAGAAAGTTCACAGTAGGCAGTTTCTGTTCCATTTTTTAACTGCAAACTGCCTACTGCGAACTGCCAACTTTCTTTACCCTTTGAACTTGCCGCGCTTGAGGCGTTCGGCTTCCATGATCTCCACCTCTCTGGGGCCTGAAATGACAACATTTGGATCTGGAACAAAGTCCAGCTCATCGTTGCCGCGTTGATAGGGAACGGAGTTGATAATAGTTTTCATGGCGTTGAGGCGGGCAAGATGCTTGTCATTGGAGCGAATCACGGTCCAGGGCGCATGATTGCTGCTGGTCCTTTTCAACATCTCATATTTCTGGGTTGTAAATTCATCCCAGCGTTCCTGCGCCTGCAGGTCGACCTCACTCAGTTTCCACTGTCTCAACGCATCGGTTTTACGCCGTTCAAAACGCAGCTGCTGCTCGTTTTTGGTGACGCTGAAGTAGAGTTTGATCAGAATCGTCCCTTGTCGAACCAGGTCTTTTTCGAAGCCGACGACTCCGCGCATGAAGTTCTTGTACTCTTCGGGGGTGCAGAAACCGAACACAGGTTCGACCATGGCGCGGTTGTACCAGCTGCGGTCGAACATCACGATTTCGCCGCCATGCGGAAAATACGTCACATATTTCTGGAAGAACCACTCTGTGCGCTGCTGGTTTGTCGGTTTGCCCAGGGCAACGATACGATAGCGTTTTTCGTTCATATAGCGTGAGGCGCGGCGAATGGTGCCTCCCTTGCCGGAAGCATCCCGTCCTTCGAAGAGGATAATCATGCGCTTGCCGGTCTCTTCCAGGTGTTGTTGCACCAGCAGCAGCTCCGCCTGAAAAGGTTTCAGAGCCTGTTCCTGCTGACGGCGTTCATAGGCTTTCAGCGCCTTCTCTTTGATCTGTTTGGCATCCTTGTATGCGCTTATCAGTTCATCGACAGTGAATTGCTCATCATCGATCTTGATATCGTCTGCGTTCATAAAGGTCTCCGTCTGTTATTTTGTTATCGATTAACTAAGTAATGATATACCTATTTTTCTGTGGATGGGTTGATTTCAGTCAGTAATTTGAGGATATATTGATCAAGACTGGGAGGGCTGAGGATCGAGTGATTCATTCACCACTTCGATCCAGTGTTTAACGGGGGTTTGCGTGCCGGATTGCAGATGCAGCAGGCAGCCGATATTGGCAGTTGCTATGATATCGGGGCTGTTGTCATTCAATGCTTGCAGTTTGTTGCTGCGCAGTCGTGTGGAAATTTTCGGCTGCAGTATTGAATAGGTTCCTGCAGAACCGCAGCAGAGGTGTGCATCCTGTGGTTCTGTGGTGTTAAAGCCGAGACTGCTCAGCAGCTTTTCGGTGTTGCCCTTGAGCTGTAATCCGTGCTGCAGTGTGCAGGGGGCATGAAAGGCGATCCGCGGAAGTTCTTCGATGAACTTCAGCCTGTGCAGATCCTGCTGCTGTAGAAATTCACCCAGTTCTCGAGTTGCGTCACTGACTGCTTTCGCTTTTTCTGCATAGTCGAGATCGTTGTTCAGCAGTTGAGGGTACTCTCTGATCTCCAGAGTACAGGCGCTGGCGGTGCCGATGATCGCTTCGATGCCATCCTCGAGATGCCTGCTCCAGAGATCAACATTGTGGCGGGCAAAATCAACGGCTGTTGCCATGTCGCCAAGGTGGTGGTTGACTGCGCCGCAGCACTGCTCTGATTTGACCCGGATGCACTCGATCCCCAATTTGTCCAGCACACGGCTGGCAGCCCGATTGATATGCTGTGCGGCCACGGACTGTACGCAGCCCTCAAACAGAATCACCTTGCGAGTGTGTGAAGTCGAAGTATGCTCTCCCGCACTTCTTTTTCGCGGAATTTTTTGCTGCAGATTTTGCGGCAGCAGCGGCTTCAGTGTCCGGGCTACAGCCAGCAGAGGAGCAACGCGGAGAGGATAGGGTAGGATGCTTTTCATTCCCAGGCGCATCAGCTTCTCCCTGAAAGGGCGCTCCACCTGTTGATCGATCAGGTGGCGGCCAATCTCCAGCAGGCTGGTATATTTCACGCCGGATGGGCAGGTGGTTTCACAGGAGCGGCAAGTTAGGCAGCGATCCAGGTGCAGCTGGCTTTTGCGCGTAACCTGCTTGCCTTCGAGCGC
>DAOUQU010000180.1 GCA_030625445.1 Gammaproteobacteria bacterium | reverse complement strand
TTTTCAAGCCCATCTATCAGACGGGAAGGAAAATCCACCTGCTCAGCAATTATCTGAGCAGTGGCGATGCAGCCTCCGCACTGGATCAAATGATTGATCCCCACTTTCCTGTTACTGGTGCGCAGCTGCGGGCTGAGATCGACGTTCTTCCATTTGATGAACAGGGAACTGCCATAATTGGCGGGGCAAAGATATCAACCAGACAGCTGAACCATCCTGGAGGGGGGAGCGCCTATCGAGTCGATACACTCCATGGCAGCCTCGCCTATATCACCGATAATGAGCTCTATCCACCGGGAGAGGTGAAAACATCCTATGCAGAGTGGATTGAATTTATTCGCGATGTTGATCTGCTGATTCATGATGCCATGTATCTGGATGATGAACTGCAGCTGGTGCATGGCTGGGGGCACTCCCTGATTTCACAGGCGCTGCAGCTGGCGCTCGATGCAGGTGTCAAACGTGTGGTGCTGTTTCATCATGACCCATCCCGCACAGATTCACAGCTCGATGAAATACTGTCGAATAGTCGGGAGTGGATGGCCCGGCACACTGCAGATACCGAAGTCTTTCTGGCGCTGGAAGGGGACAGTTATCAGCTCTGACTACTCCATGCGATGCCTGCCTCCCATTCCAGAGGAAGTCAGCCGGCAATTCCACTCGAGAGCTATATCCACCAAGTCAAAGGAAACATCATGAACAAAACAAAGAAAGTTGTCATTGTTGGCGGCGTAGCGGGCGGCGCGTCCTGCGCTACCCGCTTGCGTCGTCATCGTGAAGATATTGATATTGTGCTGCTTGAGCGTGGTCCACACGTTTCGTTTGCCAACTGCGGTCTACCCTATTTCATCGGTGGCGTGATCGAGAAAGAACAATCTCTGTTTCTGGCGGATGTGGATTTATTCCGGGATCGTTTCCGGGTCGACGCGCGGGTTTTTTCGGAAGTGACCGCGGTGGATCCGGATAACCAGGCGGTCACGGTCAAAAATCTGCAAACCGGTGAAACCTATACAGAAGAGTACGATGAATTGGTGCTGGCGCCGGGTGCCAAACCGATCCGCCCGCCTTTGCCGGGTATCGATGCCGAGGGCATTTTTTCACTGCGCAATGTGCCGGACAGCTTGCAGATCAAGAACTGGATTAGTGAGCGCCAGGTTAAACGTGCGGTGATTGTCGGTGGCGGGTTTATCGGCCTGGAAATGGTGGAGAATCTGGTTCATCTGGGTATTCACACAACACTGGTTGAGCGTGATTTGCAGATACTCCCACCGCTCGATCAGGAAATGACTATCCCCATTCGTAATGCATTGCAACAGAGGGGGGTGGCGATGTATCTGGGGGAGAGCGTCAGCGAGTTCACGCAGGAAGAGGGAGTATTGCAGGTACATACTGAAACGGGTAAACAACTGGTGGCGGAGCTGGTGATTCTGTCGATTGGTGTCGCACCAGAAAATGAACTGGCAAAGTCGGCGGGTCTTGATTTAGGGCCGCGTGGGCATGTGATTGTGGATAAAAACCTGCGCAGCAGCGACCGCCATATCTATGCTATCGGCGACTGCATTCAGGTCAAGAACGTGGTGTCTGGCCGAAAAACTGCTTTACCGCTGGCCGGCCCGGCAAATCGACAGGGCCGCATTGTGGCGGATATGCTGGCCGGGCGGGGCCGGTTTTTCCGTGGTGTTCAAGGTACGGCTGTTTGTGGTTTGTTTGATCTGACCGCTGCAGCAACGGGCCTCAATGAGAAAACCTTACAGCAACTGGAAGATGTCGATTATAGCGCGGTCTATGCACACCCGACTAATCACGTGGGCTACTACCCCGGTGCTAAACCGATCTTTACCAAACTACTGTTCGATAAGGCCGATGGCCGGGTGCTGGGTGCGCAGGCAGTGGGGGAAGCCGGTGTCGATCGGCGTATTGACGTGATCGCAATGGCGATCCAGATGAAAGCCACGGTGTTTGATTTGGAAGAAGCCGAGTTGTGTTATGCGCCGCAATACGGTGCAGCCAAGGACCCGGTTAACGTGATTGGCATGATTGCGGCCAATGAAATGCGGGGCGATCTGGAGATCACTCCCTGGGATGAGATGGGGCAATCTGGCGCCATGGTACTGGACGTGCGCGATGCCGACGAAGTGGCAGCGCGGGCGTTACCCAATGCTGTGCATATTCCGATCAATGAATTACGTGACCGGCAGGATGAACTGCCCAAAGACCGGGATATTCACGTCTCCTGTGCGGTTGGCGCACGGGCTTATAACGCAGTGCGTTTATTGCATAACCTGGGTTTTCGCTCCAGCTTGTTATCGGGGGGTGAGAAGGCGCTCGCGCATATTAATAAATGTCATTCTGATAACGAATCCTGTTGGGTCGAACGTGACAACATGGATTTCCTGCTTTCGTGGGAGATCATGCGCGAAAGCATGGCCGGGGATGATGTCAGCCTGAAGGAACAACTGGCATTGCTGCGTAATCCAAAGGTGTTTGTGAATTTGCCGATGGAGAATATCGCTGAGGCGTTTAAGCGGATGGATGTAGTTCAGGTCGGCCGGGGTGAGGGAATCATGCAGCAGGGAGAGAAAGGCGACTGCTTTTATATCATCAAACAGGGCAAAGCCGAGGTATGGCAAAAAGGTCTTTATGATGATGAACAGCAAAGTGTTGCAGTGCTGGAGGCGGGGGATCATTTTGGTGAAGAGGCACTGGTGACAGGCGGTACACGTAATGCCAGTATCAAGATGATCAGCGATGGTTTGCTGTTGCGGTTGAATGCTGATGATTTCCAGGAGCTGATTGCGCAGCCGACGCTGGAGGAAGTGGATGAAACGAAGGTACTGAAGCTGGTAGCGCAAGGCCATAAAATTCTGGATGTGCGTTATGAGGAAGAGTACGATGAGGAACACATTCCCGATGTGCAGCTCATCCCCTTGCCAGAATTACGCACCCGTTTGGGTGAGCTGGACACTCAGCAGAAGTACATAACCGTTTGCCTGTCGGGTAAACGCAGTGCGGTGGCAGCAATGATCCTGAAGCAAAATCAATTCCAGGCGGTTGGCTTGCAGAATGGTTTGCGCGAGTGGAGCGGGGAGATGGTGTCAGAATACTGAGTCTGAAGATTGTCAGGTTAAACTGTATTGGCACTTATCGGTTAACCCCATACAATTGTAGTATGTGGGCCGCGTTATTTGAGCCCTTCAAGCTTCAGCTTTTTCAATCAAACGCCTGGTCATGTGCAGCCTCACCCCGGCGCTCTCTGTCAGCATGTGGAACAGATGGTGCGGGCTTGACGCCATGGCGATGCGTTCATCGAGGTCATCATTCACTTCGCCGTAGTAATCAAGCAAGCTGCAGTCAAAATCGTGCAGGGCGCGGCTCAGCGGATCCTTGCGTTGACGTTCGAGAATTCGCTCTGCGCCATCTTCGTAGAGGTTTCCCAGGGAGATATGCACCGCGGAGAAGAGCGTCGCCCAGCCGTTGAACCAGAACATCAGGTCGGTATCGAAACCCTCTCCGGGCGAAGCGTCACGCCGCAGAACTTCGGCTAGAAACTCCTTTTCACGCACTGATTCGCCAACCTCCAGCAGTTCAGCGCGGCCATAGGCGTCGATGGTGGAACTGGTCAGCATCACCGGATAGTTTGGATAGCGTTTGAGAATAAAAGATGCATCTTTGATCAGTTTGCCTCTATGCCCCGGTTTGGCAGGGTTGCTCTTCTCTCTTGCCGATGGTGCAGAAGAGAGCACCTGAACCTGGTGACCGAGTTCGCCAAGCCGCTTGATCAGACGTGCGAAAACACCTTTATTGAACAGATCCATGGAGAAATTGAGACTGTTCTGCTTGTGCAGCAGCGCCAGTTGGATCTCCTTGTAGCGGGGAGCAGCCTCGACGATGTTGGCGATCTTTTCGACAGGAATGCGCTCTCTCAAGGCTCCATGTTTATCGGCAATCACCTCCTGGTGAAACTCATCAAAGCTGATCTGCAGCAGCAGATGGGCTTTGGGCCAGCTGCCGGG
>DAOUQU010000167.1 GCA_030625445.1 Gammaproteobacteria bacterium | reverse complement strand
TATAGATTGGTAACAGGACTCCACGCTTTAACGCATCTGCAGCCTCCTCGGAGACCCAGTCCGACTCAATGGATGCCGAACTCCATGCGACGATGACGCAGCGTGCCGCCCTCAGGTTTTCGAAAATATTGCGTCGCCAGTTCTTCCCGACCGGGATCTCCTGATCCCAGAAAAGAGACCAGCCTTTGGCTTCCAACGCATCCCTCAACGGGCGCAGGCGTTCGCGGTCTTTGGAGGCATAACTAATAAAAATATCGGACACAGATGACGGTCTCTTTGTTTCGATCCATTTTGCCAATTTATATCAACATCAAAAGTATAGATGGCCTGTCTGAAGTTAACCTGATTAATTTCGCAACAGCCCCGCAATCATAAAAGTCCATCCGGCAAGCAAACTGACTCCTCCTATTGGTGTAATTGCTCCAAACCATCTGGGCGCACCCAGCGCCATGGCGTAGAGCGAGCCGCTGAAGATGATGATTCCCAGCAACATCAGCAGGCCGGAGAGATAGAAACTGCGTCGGTCATACAATTGCATCAAAATCCCGCCGGCAAGCAGCGCCAATGCGTGGATGCCCTGGTAGCGGGCTGCGGTTTCAAACCAGGCAAGTTGCTCCGGGGAGACGCTGTTCTTCAACCCATGTGCGGCGAATGCGGAAAGAGCGACATAGAGAAGTCCGTTGACGGCGCCGATAAGCAGCAGAGTGCGGGCATGGTTGTTCATGTTTTTAATTCCTCGATGGTTTCAGCAGCGATCTCGCGCACTTCAGCAGCAGGATCATGCAGCAGCGGGTCGAGAGCAGGAATCACCTCTCTGTCGGCTGTCAGAGAGAGATAGTGGGCAGCATCAGCACGTACCTGCTGATGCTCCGAGGTTAACATGGAGAGTAGAGGTTCAATTGCGGCGCTGATGAGATGTGTTGCTTCGAACTCTTCGAGTACAGCTCCAATGCCGATGCGAACGGCCATTGGAGTTTCGAGATCATTCAGCAGCATCAACAGATCCGGCAACAGTTGTGGATTTTGTTTGATCTGCTCGATGGCTTTTTGCAGGCGATCGGTTTCCAGCAGGTGGGTGAGATAGTCACTCTGCTGTTGTTCCCTGGCCACGGCGACCCATTTTTCCAGTTCCTTGCCGGTGAGAGCGCCGTGGAGTTCGAGCGAACCGATCTGCGTCCAGGGGACGCTGCGAACCCCGGCTTTCTGAGCCGCTTCAGGATGTTCGACAATATTGACAATCTCCAGTTTTCCGATTTTTCCGGATTTTAGCAGTGCAATCAGTCCGGAAATGACAGCAGAACAGTGAGGGCATTGAGGCGTGATGAGTATTTTTGCACTGGGTGCCTGTGTCATGTTTATGCTGCCTGATAGCGCGTAGGTTATTGAATAATAAGGTTATTCTGTATGTATTTTGGGGTGGTGAGTTTTATTATCTTAGCAGGATAGAGTCTCTTTATCCATGATGCAGAAAGACTGACTGGCTGATGTGCTCAAAAATCATTATGTTCCCTATCCCTGAAGCTGGAATTGTACGGCTAACGGTAGATTAAGAATTCGGATGTACGCCGCTTTTTTATCACAGGAGTGAGCAGTTTTTCTCCTTGGTTCGGGAACGGCGGATTGCCCCAATAAGCTTCACCATCTGGTGATAATCACTGCAGTGAATTTTTCTTTTAATATTGAGGAGACTGACTCATGCCTACATTTGTACGTACTGATAAGTGCGACGGTTGTAAAGGCCAGGATAGGACAGCGTGCATGTACATTTGTCCGCACGATCTTATGAAGCTGGATAAGGATGGTTCGGAAACCGGCCATGCCATGAAATCATTTAACCAGGAGCCTGATCAGTGCTGGGAGTGTTACGCTTGCGTCAAGATCTGCCCGCAGAATGCGATCGAAGCGCGTCCATACGCTGATATCGTTCCTCTGGGAGCATCTGTACAGCCTCTGCGCGGTACAGATTCCATCATCTGGAGCATCAAATTTCGCAACGGCACTGAAAAGCGCTTCAAATTTCCTATTCGTACAACACCTGAAGGTTCTATCGATCCTTATGCTGGCAAGCCTGAAGCAGACTTCGCGAAGATCGCTGACGTTGGTTTCTTCGTGCAGCACAATGGCTTCCGTGAAGGCGACCCAAGCGAACTGATTGCCAAGTAAGGCAAACTGGTATTCTGGAATAATTTTAGAGGTATTAAAATGGCCGAATTTGGTAATCCTGAAGTCGTCGAAGAAGAAATTGACATCCTCATCATCGGTGGCGGAATGGCTGCCTGTGGTACAGGCTACGAGATCATGCCCTGGGCGAAAGCTGCTGAAGCACACATGGGGCGTGAGATCACAATCAAGCTGGTAGACAAGGCTGCAATGGATCGCTCTGGCGCCGTTGCCCAGGGTCTCTCCGCAATCAACACCTACATCGGTGCCGAGCAGGATCCTGCTGACTACACGCGTATGGTTTCCAACGATCTCATGGGCATCACTCGAGACGATCTCGTCTACGACCTGGGGCGTGTCGTTGATGAATCCGTTCACATGTTTGAAGAGTGGGGCCTCCCCATCTGGAAACTGGACGAGAACGGCGGGCGTTTCGACGGTTCCAAGGGTATGCCTCCCCTGGCCGAAGGTGGTACTCCGGTACGCTCCGGCAAGTGGCAAATCATGATCAACGGTGAATCCTACAAGTGGATCGTGGCTGAAGCGGCGAAAAAAGCGCTGGGTATCGACCGTATCGAGGAACGTATCTTCATCGTCAAGCTGGTCAACGACAAGAATGACAAGAACCGCATCGCTGGTGCAGTTGGCTTTTCGGTTCGCGAAAACAAGGTCATGGTTTATAAGTTCAAGGCATGCCTGCTGGTAGCCGGCGGCTGTGTCAACATCTTTCGCCCGCGTTCTGTTGGCGAAGGTCTGGGTCGCGCATGGTATCCCGTGTGGAATGCCGGTTCTACCTATGCAATGGCTGCTGAAGCCGGCGCAGAGATGACGCTGATGGAAAACCGCTTCGTACCGACGCGTTTCAAAGACGGTTACGGTCCTGTCGGCGCATGGTTCCTGCTGTTCAAATCCCAGGCGACCAACGCTTTCGGCGAAGTCTACCTGGAGCGTAACAAGGAGATGCTGGACGACTATCCTCCCTATGGCCAGGCAGCTGTTCCCGCTTCCTGCCTGCGCAACCATCTGATGCTCAAAGAGATGAGAGAGGGGCGCGGTCCTATCTGGATGGACACCGTGACTGCCCTGGCTAAACTGCGTGAGAACCTGACTCCTCGTGAAGTCAAGCACCTCGAAGCAGAAGTTTGGGAGGATTTCCTCGACATGTGTATTGGCCAGTGCGGTATCTGGGCTGGCGAGAACATCGAGCCCGAGAAGAAAAACTCGGAGTTGATGCCTACCGAACCCTACCTTCTGGGTTCACACTCTGGCTGCTGCGGCATCTGGGTCTCAGGCCCTACCGATGTTGGCGCGCCTTCCGGTGAAGGTCTGGGCGAAGGTATTCCCGAGCATTTGCCTTCCGGCTGGAACTGGGGCTACCGTGGCATGACCACCGTACAAGGCCTGTTCACTGCAGGGGACGGTGTGGGTGCTTCCGGACACAAGTTCTCTTCCGGTTCACACGCTGAAGGCCGTATGTGCGCCAAGTCCATGATTCAGTTTGTCGTTGACAACAAGGATCATGTGCCTGAGCTTGCCGAGAGTACTGATGACCTGGTTGCGCAAATCTATCAGCCGGTTATGACCTACCTGGAGCATAAAGACTACTCCACAGCGATCGATATCAATCCTAACTACATTACTCCCCGTATGCTGCAGTTCCGTCTGCAGAAGATCATGGACGAGTATGTGGCCGGTGTTGCTACCTACTACACAACCAATGCAAACATGCTTGAGGTTGCTGAAGGCAAGCTGCGCGAACTGAAGATCGATGCCGAGAAGATGCGTGCGAAAGATCTGCACGAACTTCTGCGTGCGTGGGAAAACTACCACCGCATCCTGACTGCAGAAGCGCACATGAAACACATTCAATTCCGTGAAGAGTCACGTTATCCCGGTTTCTACTACCGTATGGATAAGAACTTCGTTGACGAAGAGAACTGGAAGTGCTTTGTGAACTCTGTCTATGACAAAGAGACCAAGCAATGGAGATGCTTCAAGCGTGCACACGTTGATCTCGTCGACAAGTCCAAGCTGTTCAGGTAAGTTACACCGATTGAGCAAAAGCCCGGCCACCGCAAGGTGTCCGGGCTTTTTATTGCTCGCAGAAAAAAGTTTGCAGTC
>DAOUQU010000341.1 GCA_030625445.1 Gammaproteobacteria bacterium | reverse complement strand
GAAAAGAGGGTATCGGCTATGTCCGCCCGCCGATGACGGATCAGACCTTTGTTCCTGAAATCTATCCCTGACTACAGTATGTGGAGAACCAATAAACCACGGAAAGAAATTAACCACAGATGAACACGGATGCACACAGATTTTATGATTTCTCTTAATCTGTGTTTGTCTGTGGTAAAAAAACAGAACAGGCTCTTCTACCCTAGAACCGTAGGGCGGCATAAGCGACAGCGCATCCCGCCATTCTCCGGTGCAATGCGCTGTCGCTTATTGCACCCTACGCTCCTCGAAACAGCAGATGACCTAAAACCTAAAACTTAATACTTCTCTCCCCACCGCTTGAAGCGTTTTTTGCAGTAAGCCAGCAGTTCAGCGTAGTTTCTGAAATAGAGTTCGAAGTGTTTGTGGGCGGGTTCATCAAACTCGCACCACTCATTTTCGTAATCGCGGCAAATCTGCGGGCGGGTTGCGTAGATACCGCAGATGCCGCCAGCCTGCAGATGTTCACAACGGCCGTGAAACATCAGATACCAGCCGCTTTCATCCTTGTAGGCTTCTACTCCGTGGTGGGAAACCTGCCACAACAGGTGCTCGAAGTCCACCTTGCTGCGCGGCGTTCCAAGCGCCTCGGTCATGTAACTGCAACATACAGATTGTGTGCAGCGGCTGCATTTATTCTCTAGCTGCATCCTTCCTAGCGGTGGCGGCCGCCGCGATTTTGTCCGCGGTTACCACCGCCTCCGCCTTTACGTGAATTGCGGCTCCCCCGCTGCTGCCTGTTGGCGGGGCGCGGCCGCCTGGGTGGACGTTTGCGGCTACGCGGGTCAACTTCGGCGATCAGAGAAGCCTCAGGCATCTCCAGTGGAATACGGCTCTTGATATAGGATTCGATATCAGGCAGTGACATGGCGTGGGTTTCGCACACCAGGCTGATGGCGTCACCGCTTGAACCGGCGCGGGCAGTGCGTCCGATGCGATGCACATAATCCTCACCGTCCTGTGGCAGATCATAGTTGATGACATGCGTGACGTCCGGAATATGCAGGCCGCGTGCGGCGACATCCGTGGCGACCAGAATCTTTAATTCACCACCTTGAAATTTCTCCAGCAGCGCAATGCGTTTACGCTGCGGCACGTCGCCGGAGAGGATGGCGCAGGAGAAGCCATTGCCCTCGAGAAACCCCCAAACCTCGTCAGCAGTACGTTTGGTGTTGACGAAAATGATGGTGCGTGAAGGTTCGTGATGATGCATCAAGCCAATCAGCAGGGCGATCTTCTCGTCATTGGATATCATGTAGCCGCGTTGGGTGACATTCTCTCCAGTGACGGTGTCCGTTTCGATCTTGATGACCTGCGGGTCATTCATGTGCTCATAGGCGAGCTCGGAGACGCGAAAGCTGAGAGTTGCGGAGAACAGCATGCCGAGACGTTTTTCCGGCGGGGGCATATGCCTCAGCAGATAGCGGATATCCGTGATAAAACCCAGGTCGAACATGCGATCTGCTTCATCGATGATCACTACCTGGAGTGCGCGCAGATTGTAGATATGCTGTTTGAAATAGTCGATCAGACGACCGGGTGTGCCAATCAGGATATCGACATCTTTCAGTGAATCGCGCTGCTGCTCGTAACCCGAACCGCCGTAGACCACGCGCATCTTGAGACAGCAGTGCTTTCACAGTTGCTCCGCATCCTTGTGGATCTGGATTGCAAGTTCCCGGGTCGGCGCCACGATGAAAGCACGCGGCTGGTTGGGCTTGCGATCAGGGGGGGCGGGGTGGTCATGTAAAAACTGCAGTGTCGCAACCATGAAGGCAGCTGTCTTGCCGGTGCCTGTCTGCGCCTGTCCGGCGACATCCCTGCCCTCGATGGCGACCGGGATGCTCATCTGCTGGATCGGCGTGCAGTGAGTAAAACCTGCTTCATCCAGCCCCTGCTGAATGCTTGCATCGAGATTGAAGCTGGCAAATGTCGTGTCTGTTAAGTGTTTATCGCTCATGGCGACGTAGCATACCGCAATGGCGTGTTTTTTGCTGGTGGTATTTGGCGATCAGCTGTCGAGTCTTTTTACCTCGAGCTCATTCATCAACCGGTCGACCTCGTCACGGTTGCAGAGTCCTGTTCCGGCATGGGTCGTCGTCGCTGTTCCACAGGCGACGCCGAGTTTCA
>DAOUQU010000178.1 GCA_030625445.1 Gammaproteobacteria bacterium | reverse complement strand
CCCCCTGTGCAGAGAGTCGACCGCCCGTCTCATGACACCACTCTTTGGCGACCGGTGGATCGAGCTGCCGCGGCTGAAGATTGTAAAGTTCGGAGCGCGCCTGCCGCCCTATCGTCAACAGATCGCTGAAACCACGGTTTGTGATATAGAGCGTGGCAACGCCCTTGCCCTCCAGGGCGGCATTGGTTGCGACAGTCGAGCCATGCACCATGCGAAAATTCTGCTGTTGAATGCCCATCTCCCTGATGCCCTGCAGAATCGCCTCTTCAGGCGCAGATGGTGTCGACAGAACCTTGTGCATGCGCATGGACTCTCCGTCGAACAGCACGAAATCAGTAAAGGTTCCGCCGGTATCAACTCCCAGAACAAGTTCAGATTGTTGCATATCGATCTTCAAAATCACGTCAAACTTCAATCATACTCTCGCCAAGAAAACCCTTTGCGTCTTTGCGCCTTTGCGAGAGAATAAACAGATCTTCATACTTCGCCAGCCTGAGACTTGCTCTCATCAATCATAAGATATGCCTGAACTACCGGAAGTCGAAACAACCTGCCGTGGCATCGCCCCTTTTGTAACCGGAAAGGTCATCTCTGAGGTGATTGTGCGCGAACACCGCATGCGCCAGCCGATTCCGCCGCAACTGCCCCGGATTCTTACCGGGCAAAGCGTATACGCTGTCACGCGCCGCGCGAAATACCTGCTGCTGCAGATGGATCACGGCCATCTACTGCTGCATCTGGGTATGTCCGGCAGCCTGCGCATTATCGACAAAGAGACTCCACCTCAACGGCATGATCATGTTGACATCGTGTTTGACGAGATCGCATTGAGACTGCGCGATCCGAGACGCTTCGGCATGGTGCTGTGGATGGAGATCCCTCCGCTGCAGCATCCACTGCTTCGCAAGCTCGGGCCCGAGCCACTGGGCGATGATTTTAGCGGAGAGTATCTCTACAGGAAAAGCATTAGGCGCAGCGTGGCTATCAAGCAATTCATCATGAATTCACACATCGTTGTCGGAGTCGGCAATATCTACGCCAGCGAAGCGCTGTTTCGCGCCGGCATTCGCCCCACACGCGCAGCAGGCCGCATCTCTGAAAAAAGGTATGTGCGGCTTGCGGAGGCGATCCGCTCCGTACTGGATGAAGCAATCAGGCAGGGTGGAACAACCCTGCGTGATTTTCAGCAGCAGGATGGACGCCCCGGTTATTTTGCACAACAACTTGAAGTCTACGGCAGGCAGGGAGAACCATGCCCAGCCTGCGGATCACCCATCAAGGCTGTGACTATCGGTCAGCGCAGCAGCTTTTTCTGCACAAAATGTCAGCGCTAGTTTGACCCTAAAAGCAAAAGTGGAGCCAAGGCTCCGCTTTTTTTCGTCAATGAATCGAATCAACCTTCAGCGGTGATTCTCTCATATTTCGCCATCAACTCTTCCTGTGTCTCAACATGATCCGGGTCAACCGGTATACAGTCTACCGGGCAAACCTCGACGCACTGGGACTCTTCATAGTGTCCAACACATTCGGTACAGAGATCAGGATCGATCTCATAAATTTCGTCACCCTGATAGATGGCGCCATTCGGGCACTCGGGTTCACAAACATCGCAGTTGATGCATTCATCGGTAATAATTAGAGCCATATATCATCACTCCTAGTGAATTTTAGTCTAATGGAACTTGTTGCATATTATATCGTGTTATCAACTCTTTTTTCACTATCGGATGCACAAATTCTGAAACATCCCCTCCATGAGAGGCCACTTCCCTGACCAGACTGGAGGAGATGAAGGTGTATTGCTCAGCCGGCGTCAAAAATAGCGTCTCGATTTCCGGCGCCAGATGACGGTTCATTCCTGCAAGCTGAAACTCATACTCAAAGTCGGATACCGCGCGTAGTCCGCGAAGAATCACCCCGGCATTGCTCTGCTGAACAAATGTCACCAGCAGCGTATCGAAGGATTTGACCTCGACATTCGGGAACTCCGCCAACACCTGTTGAGCCATCGAGACACGCTCATCGGCTGACCAGGTGGGTGTCTTTGCTGCATTCACAGCAACTGCGACTATGACCCTGTCAAACAATTGTGCTGCACGACGCACAATATCGCTATGTCCAAGGGTGATAGGATCGAATGTTCCGGGGTATACGGCTGTTTTCATCGTAAGCTCTCAATAACTGTGTACACGATTCGAATATTTTGAGAAGTGACGGACATTTGCTAATTTTAGCCACAGATGAACACAGATGCACACAGATATTTTTTCTTCTCATAATCCGTGTCTATCTATGGTATGGAATTGGAGCAGTTTCGAATGTGGGAAAAAACCAATCTAATGACAAGAGGATTTTACTTCTGCGCTTGATAGAGCTGCCACAGATGCCCCGCATTCCAGAATGGATTCTCCGAGACTTTTTCAGCGCTCATTTTCAACGCCTGTTCCATCTGCTGATTGCTGCTGTCAGAGAGGCCCATCAGCATTGCTGAAGGCGCAGGCATCGGTCCATCTGACAGCAGCGGCTTGCCTTTTAGTCCCGGAATCAGCAGCTTTTCGCCCAAACGCCACCCATTGTGTGTAAAAAAACGCTGCCATGCAACTGCTGTGAGTTTTTCCGACAGCTTCAACATTTCACTGTCGCCTGAAACTTCTGCCCAACTTTTCAGACCCTGCGCCGCATAGGCGTAATCAGCCAGTGAAGCAGTACCAACGGCTTTGCCCTCCTGCCTGGAACGCAGAAGCTGCTCACCATCCCACAGGGTTTTCAACCAGTTAGCCAAATCTGCGGCAGCCTTGCGGTAGTCATCCCTCTTCAACTGTGCCGCGGCTTCACTGAATGCTGTCAACATCAGACCATTCCAGGCGGCGAGCTGTTTGCTGTCACGCGGGGCTTCCCGGATGCTGCGTTGTTTCAACAATTTGCTGCGGATCTTGTCAATCTTGCGACTAAGCTGCCGGGGAGACTCCCCTTCAACTTTTGCAATGGATTCAATCAAAGCACCGGCATGCGGCAGCGCCTGGCCAGGCAGTTGTTCGCCAAAAGTAAACATCCAGTGCTGCCTGGCAAGCTTTAACCCCTCTTCACTCAGCAGTTCTTTTAACTGCTTCTCTCTCCACAGATAGGAGCCACCCTCATTGCCTTGTGCATCCACGGCCGAAAGGCTGGCGATATAGCCACCGTCACGCCCCCCCATATGTTGCAATACAAAATCGAGCGTATCTGATGCCACCTCTTCATAGCGGGGTTCATTTAACAAACTTGCAGCCCGCAGGTAGAGAGACGCCAGCTGCGCCTGGGTATAGAGCATTTTTTCATAGTGGGGGGTCTCCCATCCCGGATCAACAGTATAGCGAAAAAAACCACCGGCGAGGTGGTCACGCAAGCCTTTTACCGCCATCTGGTTGAGGGTCAGACGCAGGAACGACTCTAGCTGCTGCGACGGAAAGAGCTTCTGCGCCTCGAGCAACAGTCGCAGTTGCGGCGCCATCGGAAAATGGTTGGTGCGGCCAAAACCACCCTGCAGATCATCACCGACAGCCAGTGCAGACTTTATCGCCTGCTGCAGCAATTTTTTCCCGTCAGGAAGCGATGATGCCTGCGTAACGCTGCTTAGCTGTTGCATCTGCTTGTGGATCGAGAGCGCCACATCAAGCAGCCGCTGCGGCTCCTGCTTCCATAATAGATGCAACTTGTTCAGCAGCGCCTGGAACTGCTCCCCGGGCACATAGGTCATGCCAACCACCGGGTAGCCGTCCGGAGTCAAAAAGACGTTCAGTGGCCAGCCGGCGTGTCCCTCGGTCTTCTCGACAAAGCTGATCAGGTAGGCATCCAGTGCAGGCTGCAGTTCACGATCCACCTTGACCGGAATAAACCACTTGTTCAGCAGTTCGGCGATCTCGCTATTCTGATAGCTCTCCCGCTGCATCACATGACACCAGTGACAGGAGAAGTAGCCGCTGGAGAGATACAGCAGCTTGCCGCTTTTACGCGCCTCTTCAACGGCTGCCTCACCCCAGTCACGCCACTGCACC
>DAOUQU010000306.1 GCA_030625445.1 Gammaproteobacteria bacterium | reverse complement strand
ATGGATGCACAGATCATCCAGGGCAACGCCGAGGCCAGAGGGGTGCAGTACCGACGTCGCAACGCCTTCACCATCATCAACTATGAGCTGGTGCTGCGTGACCTGTCGGTCATCAACGAGCTCTACACTCCCGACCTGCTGATCCTGGATGAGGCCCAGCGGATCAAGAACTGGCGTACCCAGATCGCCACCGCCATCAAGCTGATTCCGTCACGCTACGCCTTTGTGCTCACCGGCACGCCACTCGAGACCCGGCTGGAGGATCTCTACAGTCTGATGCAGGTGGTCGATCCTCGCGTACTGGGTCCCTTGTGGCGCTACATGATTGATTTTCACATCACCGATGAACGCGGCAAGGTGCTGGGTTATCGAAATCTCTCGGAGCTGCGCAGGCGCCTGGCCCCGGTAATGCTGCGCCGCGACCGCCGGCTGGTCTCCGATCAGCTGCCCGAACGCATTCAGACGCGCGTCGATCTCTCCATGACCGAGCCTCAACAGGAGCTGCATGACAGCGCCATGAGCGCAGCCGGCACACTGGCGACCATTGCCAAAAGAAGGCCCCTGACGCCGGTCGAGAATAATCGCCTCATGGCGGCTCTGCAGCAGGCGCGTATGGCATGCGACGCTGCCGGACTTGTCGACAAGGAGAGCGAGGGTTCGCCCAAGATCGATGAGCTGGAGAAGGTGCTGGATGACCTCTGTCTGCAGGGCGGCCGCAAGGCGGTGGTCTTCTCCCAATGGACCATGATGACGGAGATGGTGGAGCAGCGCCTGCGTGAGATGGGGCTGGGGAGTGTACGGCTGTATGGCGGAGTTCCTACTGCCAAGCGCGGCGCGTTGATGGATCGTTTTCGTGACGATGATGCAATCCAGGTTTTCATCTCGACCGATGCGGGAGGCGTCGGCCTGAATCTGCAGAACGCCAGTGTATTGATCAACCTGGATGTGCCGTGGAATCCGGCGGTTCTGGAGCAGCGTATCGCCCGTATTCACCGCCTGGGGCAGAGAGAAAAGGTGCAGGTGATCCTGATGGTCACCTCCGATGGCTATGAAGGTCGGGTGATGGAGCTGGTGCAGAACAAGCAGCATCTATTCGACAATGTCATCTCGGAGGATGCCGAGGAGGATGTGGTTGGGGTCTCCGCTAAACTGCTGGAAAGCGTGATTGAAGATCTGACGTCAGAGAGTCCCGACAAGCGTGAATCCGGGGATGGTGGTCAGCCCGATCCCGTGGATATTGAGCAACAGGATCAGCCTGTTTCAGAACCACAGCAGCCTCAATCGACGGGGCATGCAGAAAGCGGGGATGCTGCTCGGGAGACGGCGATAACCCAATGCATTGTAGCGCTGCAGGAGCGGCTCGGAGGTCGTATCGAACGCATCCTGGGTGCTGGTGGTGGTCTGATGGTGGTTGTGGACCGGGTGGATGAAGAGGCATGGCGCTACTCACTGGCGCTTTCTGAAACAACGGACATTCAGGTTGCGCTGGTTGATCCAATCAGCCTCAACAGCATGCGCCGGCTGGGTCTTGTCTCAGAGGATCAAAAGGAGAGTCTCTATTACGATGTTGCGCAGAGCGGTGACGTTGGCACTGTCTCGCCGCTGATGAGCTTCGCTACTGAGCGTATCGAGGCAGCTGATGTGTTGTTGGAGCAGGGGGCTTGCGGCCCCGCGCTGGAACTGCTGGCTTCCGCCATGGTGGCGGCTGTTGCCGGACGTGGGGAGTTGTCGAAAGCACCCGCTATCGATCAGGCGGGGATCTGGATCTACTCTGAAGCCTTGCCAAAGGGCTGGATCGATGAGACACAGGCTGCTCTTGTCATGCGCAGCCTGGCGCTCCTCAATGCTGTATCAGTACCGGCGGAGCAGCTGCAGGAGCTGCTGACCGAGGCGCGCGGGTTGCTTATCGACTAAATCACCCTTTCAAAAAGGGGGGTGTGCATCATGAAACCTGTTGCTCAATCAGCGCTATCAACGCATCGACGTTTTTCAGGTGAGAGATTTCGTCGGCGCCTAGTAACAGATTGATATCGTTTGGCTGATCGTCTGCTTGTTTCAAGATGACTGGGTAGTCAAAAGATTTTTCATGGAGTTGTTCAAACTCATCTTTGTGCAGGAACTCCATCTCCAGGCCGGTCCTCTCCCGGAACTCCTTCCAGGCTTTTTTCTCAGACAAGGCGCCATGCGTCAATGAACACAGGTCGCACTGGTAGGTTTCAGGTCTGATCAGTTTGTGCGCTATATCAAACAGCGTATTCAGTTTGCCGCTGTTGGCGTTGTAGACGAAGATGAGTTTCATGGATTTGTTCCTGTATTAAAACTCCCTCACCCTAACCCTCTCCCGGAGGGAGAGGGGATGGATCGGAACTGCGCAAGATGTGGAAAATGATCGAGATCTTCCGGCCG
>DAOUQU010000116.1 GCA_030625445.1 Gammaproteobacteria bacterium | reverse complement strand
GTGTTCTGGGAGGGTGGGCAGCAGCAGTTGCCGCTGACAGACAAGCTGCGCCTGGCGAGACAATTAATCACATTAATGAGTGAACATTTTTATGCACGAACTGGAACTTAAAATCCTTGATTCAAGACTGGGAAGTGATTTTCCGCTCCCGAGCCACGCGACAGGCGGCTCTGCGGGGATGGATCTGCGCGCCATGCTGGATCTCCCTTTAGATCTGCAGCCGGGCCAGACTGAACTGATTCCGACGGGCATGGCGATCCATATTGCCGATCCCGGACTTGCCGCCATTATTTTGCCGCGTTCGGGCCTGGGGCATAAACACGGCATCGTGCTGGGCAACCTTGTCGGCTTGATCGATTCAGACTACCAGGGACAACTGTTTGTCTCCTGCTGGAATCGCGGCAGCGACAGCTTTCGCGTCGAAATCGGCGAGCGTATCGCACAACTCGTGGTGATCCCGGTGGTACAGGCAAAATTTACCATTGTCGAAGAGTTTGATGACAGCGGCCGTGGAGAAGGCGGTTTCGGCCACACCGGCAGGCATTAAAAAAACTTTTAACCACAGATGCACACAGATGAACACGGATAGGAAACAGAGCGTGCTTCAAAACCAGTAACTTCTCAATAAGTCCGTGTATGCAGATAAAGTGACAGCGCTTGTCAATTGTGGTCAGAAGACCACTCCTACGTTTGCACTCAGCAATTGTTGTGGGAGCTGTCATCTGACCGCGAAAATCCACGGAGTTATTGAGATATTACCAAAACCATCAATAATATTTTAAGTTATACGTGTCATTCCGAGGGAAGTGAGGTACGAGCGACGAGGAATCTAGATCTCTCCTACGTCGAGATGACAAGCTGTAAACCAGAAAATGAAGGATGCCAAAAACAGAAAAACATCTGTGTTTATCTGTGTGCATCTGTGGTTACAAAAGGGTAATAAACATGAGTCTTACAGCAACAGATGCAAAACAGGTCGCCCACGTTTTATCGGAGGCGATGCCCTATCTGCAGCGTTTTCGCGGCAAGACGGTGGTGATCAAATATGGCGGCAACGCCATGGTGGACGCCGACCTCAAGCGCGGTTTCGCCCGTGATGTAGTGATGATGAAACTGGTTGGCGTCAACCCTGTCATCGTCCATGGCGGCGGTCCGCAAATTGCCAGCCTGTTGAAGCGCCTGGGGAAAGAGAGTGAGTTTATCCAGGGGATGCGTGTGACCGACGCAGAAACCATGGATGTGGTGGAGATGGTGCTGGGCGGCTTGGTCAACAAGGAGATCGTTAATCTGCTCAATCGCCACGGCGGCTCTGCTGTTGGTCTGACGGGTAAGGACGGCGACCTGATTCGCGCCACCAAACTGCATGTCAAGCCGCATGATCCGGGGCTTGATGCATCTGAAATTATCGATCTCGGGCACGTGGGTAAAGTGGAGAGCATCGATACCAGTGTCGTTGATATGCTGGTGCATGGTAATTTTATCCCTGTCATCGCTCCCATCGGGGTCGGCGCCGATGGCCTCAGCTACAATATCAATGCAGACCTGGTCGCCGGTAAAATTGCCGAGGTGCTGCAGGCAGAGAAACTGATCCTGCTGACCAATATAGAAGGACTTCAGGACAAAGAGGGAAATCTGCTGACAGGGCTCAGCACCAGCCGTGTCGATGAGTTGATTGCGGATGGCACTATCCACGGCGGCATGCTGCCGAAGATCGGCTCCGCATTGGATGCCGTCAAATCAGGCGTCAATACGGCGCATATCATCGATGGCCGGGTGCCGCATGCGGTGCTGGTGGAGCTTTTTACCGATGAGGGTATCGGCACCCTGATCAGGAGAAACTGAGGTGCCGCGTCCTTCGCGCAAGCAGCAGATTCTGGAGGGCCTGGCGCAAGAGCTGGAAAATCAGTCAGGCAAGCGCATCACCACGGCGTCCCTGGCAAAGGCGGCGGGTGTTTCCGAGGCGGCTCTGTATCGTCATTTTGCCAGCAAGGCGCAGATATTCGAGGCGTTGATTAGCTTTGCCGAAGAGAGTGTTTTCACGCGGATTAACCAGATACTTGAAGAGTACAAGGAGACGCCGGAGCGCTGTTATTACATCATCTACCTGCTGCTGGGGTTCTCTGAACGCAATCCCGGTATTACGCGGGTGCTGCTCGGCGATGCTCTCACCGGTGAGAATGAGCGCCTGCATGCGCGCGTCGAGCAGTTCTTCCTGCGCCTGGAGTCGCAGTTCAAACAGGTGCTGCGTGAGGCAAAGATGCGTGGAGAAGCTCAGACGGTCGCCACTGAAGCCTTGACCGCACGACTGCTGACAGACTGGGTTGAAGGGCGCATGCATCATTTCCGGCGTTCGGTCTTCAAGGAGTCCCCACTGGACGAACTGGAGGATTGCTGGCGGATTCTGGTGCCGGCACTGTTTCGTTGAGAACAGCCGGACGAAAATCATGCAACACCCTTTTTGCATGCTTGCTGCTGCAGGGCGCTCTCCTGGCGGATGCTCTGCATTGAACATCCATGTATATCGAAAATTTCCCTGCCTCAGCTTCGCTGATCAGTGACAGAATGAGACTGATTTGCTGACCCTGCGTTACCGGCTCTGTGATCACTATCTCATCAGTTTGCAGCTTGACTGCTGTATCGGAGTGTTTTCTGACATAGACAACAGCGCGTTTCCACAGGGGCTTGCAGTTTTTACTTGATGAGCAGGTGATGACGCCTTCAATGGGTTCCTGCTCCTCTTGCCAGGAGGCCGGCGGCGGGTACTTGTCCGGCTGTTTCAGATGACGATAGCGTTGCAGCTCCCGGGTATACTGATCATGCAGCTGCTGTTTTTTAACTTCCGCCTGTACGATTTCGGCATCACCCTGTTTGACGCTATGACGCAGCCTCAGGAGCTTCTGTATCATATCGACAGGCACGGATTCCCCCCGGGCCTGCAGAGCGTCAATTCGCTTCTGCTGCTTTGCCAGCGCCTCTCGGGTGTTGTTGGCCTGGTTTTTCATGGTGTCGATAGAGTGCTCGATTTTGGCGACTTTCCCGTCCCTGGTCATGATCAAATCATCCGGGGAGTCATACTGCTCCATGAGAGATTTATCTGTGTTATGACGTTGCTGCTGACGCTCCTGCCGCAGCAGATGCAGTTTTCTCTGCTGTATGCGGTGCTGTAGTTGTGCGGGTGATAATGACGATGTAACTCTTTCGATGACCACCCCTTGAGGGTTCAATTGTGTGTGACCGCGGTGTTTATGTTGCGCAGGGATTTTGTCAGAGTAGTGGACCTTGCCTTTTTCGTCCGTCCAGCGGTACATCTCTGCATTGACAGCCGTGGTGCAGCAAAGCAGCAGTATCAATAGATAAAAATAACGACTCATAGATCTCTCTATTTCAATTTTTCAGTGTCAAGTCTATATTGCCAAGTTTATAGCGCAACAGGATTGAATTACAGCACAAAATCTTTCAGCAGCCACGGACGGGCTTGAATATCCGTCATTGCGAGCGTAGCGTGGCAATCCTATTTTAGAATTATGCAAGCACCTCATGGACCAGTTAATCCTCCTGTTCTTCTCCTTTCTGGCAAATCTCTTCTCCGCCTTCTCCGGTGGTGGAGCAGGGCTGATCCAGCTGCCGCTGCTGCTGTTTCTCGGCCTCCCTTTCGGTATTGCGCTGGCGACGCATAAAGTGGCATCTGTGGCGTTGGGAGTTGGCGCCACCATCCGTCATCTCAATAACAGTGACCTGGAACGCCGTTTTATGCTGTTTATTCTGCTGAGCGGTATCCCCGGCGTCATTCTTGGCGCAAGTTTTATTCTGAAAGTGCCAGACCGCAGTGCGACCATGGCGCTGGGAGTGTTGACCCTCTCTCTGGGGCTCTACTCACTCATGCGCAAGCAGCTGGGGCAGTCGTATGAGCCGCGTCATCGCAGCTCTGCCGGTTATCTTATTGGGGGAGCCGGACTCTTTGCTATCGGCATTCTGAATGGCTCCCTGACTTCGGGAACAGGACTCTTCGTGACCCTGTGGCTGATTCGCTGGTTTGGTCTCGACTATCAACGCGCCGTTGCCTACACACTGATCCTGGTGGGGATGTTCTGGAATGGCGCAGGCGCCATCACGCTGGGCCTGCTCGGAGAGATCAAGTGGGAGTGGCTGCCGGTATTGCTGCTGGGTTCACTGCTGGGTGGCTACGCAGGCGCGCACCTGTCGATTACTAGCGGCAATCGCTGGGTCAAACGCGGTTTTGAGACGGTGACGATCCTGGTGGGTTTGAAGCTTATATTGGGTTAAGGGATGATGCATTTATTAAAATACCAATCCCGCTTGCCTTTTTGTCCGTGCTTTTCGCCGCCACTTTGGTTGCATAGTTCACTATGCGTCCGACGCGGCAACAAAAATCACGAACAAAAAATCTGCACATCCTGGTACTTTAATTTCTGCCTCATCCCTAAGCGCCCGTCATTCCGGCAGTCTTTTAGCCGGAATCCATGTCTGCCAATTGTCGTCTATTCCCCTTGATACCGGCCTTCGCCGGTATGACGAGTCGTGGGTTATTCACTGCGTGAGTATGTCATGTAGCCTTCGTTGTTGCAGAGTTGCTCTTTTTGCGCATCTTGCAAATCGGCGCGTACCATTTCAGACACCATCTCCGCAAAGGTAATCTTTGGCGTCCAGCCGAGTTGCTCTTTTGCCTTGGTGGGATCTCCAAGCAGGGTTTCTACTTCGGTGGGGCGGAAATAGTGCGGGTCAACAGACACGATTGTTTTTCCGGTGTTGACATCGATACCTTTCTCATCGACGCCCTTCCCTTCCCAGCGGATGTTGATATCAAGCTCCTTGCATGCCGCATCGACAAAGTCACGCACCGAATATTGAACGCCTGTGGCAATGCAGAAGTCATCCGGTTTCTCCTGTTGCAGCATCAGCCATTGCATCTCGACATAATCTTTGGCGTGTCCCCAGTCTCTTTTTGCATCCAGATTCCCAAGATAGAGACACTCCGCCAGATTGAGCTTGATGCGCGCCAGCGCGCGGGTAATTTTTCGCGTAACGAAGGTCTCACCCCGTATCGGGGATTCATGATTAAAGAGAATTCCGTTGCAGGCGTACATTCCATACGCCTCACGGTAGTTGACTGTAATCCAGTAGGCGTAGAGTTTTGCAACTGCATAGGGTGAGCGCGGATAGAAGGGGGTTGTCTCCTTCTGCGGGGTTTCCTGAACCTCGCCGAACAACTCCGAAGTCGATGCCTGATAGTAACGGGTTTTATCCTCCAGGCCTGAAATACGAATGGCATCCAGAATTCTAAGCGCACCCATGCCAACCGTATCTGCAGTATATTCAGGGCACTCGAAAGAAACCGCCACATGACTTTGTGCTGCCAGATTGTATATTTCATCTGGTTTAATTAGCTGAATAATACGCACCAGATTCATAGAATCAGTTAGATCACCGTAATGAAGTACAAATTTTTGCTCTTTTTCGTGAGGATCCTGATAGAGATGATCGATTCGATCAGTATTAAATGATGAAGCTCTACGTTTTATTCCGTGAACCTCATAGCCTTTATTTAGAAGAAATTCAGCTAGGTAAGCACCGTCTTGTCCGGTTACACCTGTTATAAGCGCAATTTTTGCCATTATTTTAACCTTGGTAGTATTTTTATTACGTGTAATATTGTGTGTTTAATAACTAATTATAGTCGTTAATTTAGCAGA
>DAOUQU010000194.1 GCA_030625445.1 Gammaproteobacteria bacterium | reverse complement strand
GCCCGGGGAATTTGGCGGTCACTGGATCGATGACCTGTTTCACAATCGCCTCGACGCCGGCGCACATCCCTACTTTGAAGAGATTGCAGCACTGCGAGTCTCTGCACACTGCCTCATCCGGCGTGACGGCGAAGTGGTTCAATACGTCTCATTCGATCAGCGCGCCTGGCATGCAGGAGCATCCTGTTATGATGCGCAGCAGAACTGCAACGGCTTCTCCATCGGCATCGAACTGGAGGGCAGTGATGAAATTCCCTATACGGAAGAGCAGTACCAGAGCCTGGTTCAGGTCAGCAAGGACATCATGCAGCACTACCCGGCGATCACCAGTGAGCGCATTGCCGGACACAGTGATATTGCACCGGATCGCAAGACGGATCCCGGACCGGCATTTGACTGGCCAGGCTATCTCAAGCTGATCACATGATCTTCCTGTAAAATATTTCTACTTTGTCAGATTTAGAATTAACCACAGATACACACAGATGAACACAGATAAAAAGTAACAGAACCACGCTAATCTACCGGACTATTGCATCTGTGTTCATCTGTGTTCATCTGTGGTGAAAAAAATGTCATCTGATTTACACAAGAATCTCATCGTTATTGCAGGGTATTTACTGCTCCTGATAGCGGCATTGACCACTGCTGAGGCACTGGCTGCGCCGTTACAACGCGTTGTCACACTCTCCCCGCATGCCACAGAGCTCGTCTATTTCGCAGGCGGCAGCAACAGACTGGTAGCCATATCCAACTTCAGCGACTTTCCACCCTCGGTCAGCACGCTGCCCAGAGTTGGCGATGCCATGGGCATGGATCGCGAACGCATTCTCATGCTGCAGCCGGATCTGGTGGTTGTATGGAGCGGCGGCGCTCGCTTTCGCGATCTGCAGTGGCTGCGCAAACAGCATATTCATGTCTATGAATCCGACCCGCAAACCCTGCAGGCCATTGCCGATGATATCCTGGCGCTTGGGAAACTGCTGGGAACAGAGCAGCACGCCAGACGCAGTGTCAGCGACTTCAACCGGCAGCTGGAAAGGCTGAAAGCCCTGGGGCAGAACAGTCGTTCTGATCTGAGGATCATCCATCAATTATGGCAGCATCCATTGATGGTATTGACTGACGAAGAGCTGGTTTCGCGTGCGCTGGCACTGTGCGGCATCACCAACCCGGTCCACATACCCGGTCACAAACTGGCGACTGTCACCGATGAATATCTGTGGTCACTCGAAGCCAATGCCATACTCATCGATAACCAGAGCTTCTTCGATGCCTACAATCCGGCTTCGATGAGAGTCATCCATGCAGACACCCTGCGCCTGCACCGGCCCACTCCCAGACTGCTGGATGCGGCTCTGGAAGTGTGCCAGGAACTCATTCAAACCACGGAACAGTAACATTTCAACAACTCCGTGCAGTTCGCGGTCGGAAAACCGCTCCTACAGCAATTGCTGGCAACTGACGTAGGAGTGGTCATCTGACCACGATGAAAAAGAGTGATAACCTCATTTCCCGCACGGAGTTATTGAGACATGGCTGCAGAAATCATGGTGCAATGCGAGAGCTTATTGCACCCTGCACTCGTGCCTCAGTACTCAGTCCTCGGTCCTCGGTCCTCATACCTCCGCCCACATCCTCAGCAGATTGGCGTAGGATCGATCCACTCTCTGATGCAATTCACTGCCGGGCTGCTCTTTTAACAAGCTGTCACGTGACTGCACCAGGTCAAAAAGAATCTCCCGCCGGGCAGGATCACGCACCTGGCTCTGAATCCAGGTGAGTGCGACCAGCCGTTCGCCGCTAACCACCTCTGCAACATGGTGCAGACTGGCGGAGGGATAGAGCACTGCATCGCCTGCATCGAGCTTGACCCTGGTCTCGCCAAAGGTGGTGCGAATCACCAGCTCTCCTCCTTCGTAGATATCAGGTGGATTCAGAAAGGTTGTCATGGAGATGTCTGTACGAAACTTTGCACCAGCTCCCATGATCGGCTCATCGATATGATCGCCGTAATGCATCCCCCGGTGATAACGTGCGAAAATAAAATCTGCCAGCCTGTTTGGCAATGCCGCATTGCGAAAGGTCATATTCTCACCAAAGCTACTCATCAGTATCCGGTTCAGCAACTGCTGGGCATGCGGATCCGGAGCAAGCTCTTCATTCTCCTTGACCTGACGGGCCGCAGAACCCGCCGTCAGACGACCGTCCTGAAAGCTTGCCTGGCCGACAACTTCATGGATCTTGTTCAGTTGCACCTCATTAAGCACGCCCCGGATTTTTAACAGCATATTCTTATCCTCTTTTCCCAAAAATTTCTCGAATTTTTTCAGTAACTTCTCAATAGCCCCGTGTCTTCTGAATAGAATGCTATCGAAGTCCAATCGTGGTCAGAAGACCACTCCTACGCTTGTGTTCAGCAATTGTCGTAGGAGCGGTCATCTGACCGCGATCATGTACGGAGGCTACTGAGAAGTTACCTCCAACAACTATTTTCGGTAGAATGACACAAATTTCTCAAACAAACACCCGATTATGGAACTGAATGTCGTCATCGATGAAGATATCTTCACTTTAAATGTCCCTGATCAACTGCTGCAACAAGCGGGCAGCTTCTTCGACAAAATGGATGCCGATATGGATCAGGGCATTCAATTGAGTCGTCAATGGGTAGAGAATCCACTGCTTGTTCAACGCCTGCAACTGGTTGGGGACAAATTGCTGACAGCGCTTGAAACAGAAGATCATCAACTTGGCCGCATGATGGCCGCATATATACTGTCACGCGCACCTGATATTGACCGTATCTACCTCGATACGACTGGAGAGATCGATAACAGCGAGATTCAATTCAAAAATATGGGCGTAGAACCAACTTTCGGTATGCCCATGATGAAAGAGTCATCAGACCAGCATACGGAACTGCGCAACCGGGCTGAGAAAATGGTCTCTTCGGTCTTCAAACAGGGGCGCCTCTATCACTTCTCCCTGCTGGATCCTGAAACCCGGGAGTGGGCCACCGCCGGTGCCGCCAAAGATCAGCAACAGGCCGAGACACTGCGTGAACAGGCGGTGCAGCAAAGAATGCGTGAACTGACGTGATACTCGATGATTCTCTCGACAGTTGCGACTCGCAAGCTCACCACATCCTTCGTACAGTTGCCATCACCCGACCATGAACGACCTCCCTCTCATCAATGACTTTCGCCGTCTATTTCTCGACGACATCCCTCTGCTGGATGTACGCGCCCCTGTGGAGTATGAAAAAGGCGCCTTTCCACTGGCCGAGAATCAGCCATTGATGAATGATAGTGAACGCCATGAGGTCGGCATTCAATACAAACAGGTGGGACATGATGCCGCTGTTGAACTCGGGGAGGAGCTGGTGGACGATGCATTGCGTGAGCAGCGCATCAGCGCATGGAAGGCGTTCATCGAGACTCACCCCAACGGCGCTCTCTACTGCTTTCGCGGCGGCATGCGCTCAAAGATCAGCCAGCAGTGGATTCATGACGCCACCGGAATTGCCTATCCGCGCATCGAAGGCGGCTACAAGGCGCTGCGCAGCTTTCTCATCGACGAGCTGGATGCAGCTGCCACCGAGGTCAATACCATCATCATCGGCGGGCGCACCGGAGTTGGTAAAACCATTCTGTTGCAGCAGTTGAGCAACACCATCGATCTGGAGGGGTTGGCGCGCCATCGCGGTTCGGCATTCGGCCATTATGCAGTTCCCCAGCCTACCCAGATCGACTTTGAAAATGCACTCTCCATTGCGCTGCTCAAGCATCGGGCAA
>DAOUQU010000234.1 GCA_030625445.1 Gammaproteobacteria bacterium | reverse complement strand
ACATTCCTGCTCATCGGCCTGCTCTATGAACGCACCCACACGCGCGACCTGGCGGATTACAGTTCGCTAATCCGCGTCACGCCAAGGTTTGCATTTTTTTTGACGCTGGCATTTATTGCGGCTATCGGCTTCCCCGGAACTTTTGGATTCGTTGCAGAGTTGCATGTGCTGATCGGTGGTTTTCAGGAGTGGGGCTGGCTGGTGGTCATATTGACCCTGGGCGTGCTTATCAGTGCAGTCTACGCAACGCGCACTATCGGCCGTCTATTTACAGGGCCGACGCGTGACAATATGCGTGATGTCGAAGATTTACGGCTGGTTGAGACCATTGCAGCTACCATGCTGGTCGCCGGAGTAATCGCGCTCGGCGTGATGCCGGGACCGATGATGGAGCTTTCAACTGCGGCCATTACACAGTTCAATGCTGTTTTTTAGCGAAATTAGATCCCGGACTCATGATGTTTGATAATCTTATAATCTCTCGCAAAAACGCAAAGATCGCCAAGAAAAACCTTTGCGGTCTTTGCGAGAGACAAGTTTTTATGTTTAGGCGCAGCTTTGATGGAAATGGGTTCAAATCTGTAAACCTAAAACCTAATACTTAAAACATATCTCTTCCCCCGCCATGAAAAACAGAGACGAAAAACCGGATATTCGAACCAGACTGAAGCATCTGATCGAGCATTTCGAGCATGTGCTGCCCGCGCAGGCGCCGATCAAGGATTTTGTGCACCACAATACCCTGCATGGTTTTGAGCATCTCGCATTTCCCGATGCTTTGAAAGTCGTGCATGAACTCACCGGAGCCTATGGCTACGAACCGGCGCAAAAGTACCGGGAGTATTATCAAAAAGGCCGCATCCTGGAGACGGATCTGCGTGCTGTGATCGATGCCGATAGTGAGCTTGAAGCACAGCAGCAGATCACTCAGAGCCTTACACGTGGTGATATCTACCTGCAGGCGATGCTGCATCCATTACACAGCGTCACTGCCTGTCAACTGAACTGGCAGATTGAAGAGCAGTATGCTCTGAAGAGCTTTCAGCCGGATATTTCGCAACACAGCCGCGACAGCCTGCTGTCGGCAAGCGGCGGCAGCGAAGCCGAAGCGATAGCCGGCCTGTGGGAAGCCTGCATGCAGGTGCTGGAGATCGATCAGCAGTTTCTGCATCCTGAAGAGCTAGCCGACATGTCTGCAGAGTATGCAGAGGAGTTGTTGACCACGCTTGCCGAATCAGAGCAGGTGGAGTCAGTCGACAGCCTGCTGCTGCATCGTCTGGTTCACAAGGAGTCGGATCATCTGCAGGCGCGGTTGTGGAGTCAGGTTGGTGATGAGATCACCCTGCGCGGCTTGTTGAAGATGTTGACGGGTCATGATGTGTTGGATGATTATCGTCCGGCATTGCTGCGCCATCTGGCATCCTGGCTCGACCAGGGGGTTGCCTCCTGGCGCAATGGCGACAGCGCCGGGGGTTTCTTTCATGCCTGGCGTGAAAGCGCCATGCAAGACATGGTCCAGTATGATACACAGATGCCTGACTGGCAGGATCAGCTGCAGCTGGTTCCGGATGATCCTTTTGAGACGATCATCGTTGAGTTGAAACAACTCGGCCTGGAGGAAGCTGCATGGGAGGGCTATTTGCAGAGGCTGGCGCTGGAGCTGCCGGGATGGTCGGGAATGTTTCTGTGGCGTCATCTGCATCCGGGTTACGAGGGGCAGTCTGCTGCGGTTGATATGCTGGATTATCTGGCTGTGCGCCTGGTGCCGGAGCGTCTCTATGCGCAGCGCCTGACAAGGCGCAAGTGGCGTATCGAGGCGACACTGCCAACAATCCGCTGGCATTTCCGCCGCCGCCGTTCCGAATTTTTTGTGCGCTATACGCTTTTCAACAAGCGTCTTCCTGAGTTTCTCAGTAATCGCGCACAGCGCCTTGCCGGGCAGGATTCCAGACTCGATGAAGACTACACGTCATGGAAGATCGTCGCCGATATGATCTGGAACTGGCAGCAGAGCCCCTCTTATGATCCCCCTGGATCTCATACCCCTTATCGTCACGGCTGGCAGCTGTTTCGCCTGGCGCAGAGCCTGGGGATGGATGCCGGGAGTGTTCTACTCCTGGAAAAAGAGCAGATTGCACTAATTTTTGATTGTCTGCAGCGGCTTGATGAGGAGAAGTCCGGCTTTGTGTGGCTGCAGGCCTATGAGATCAACTACCGCGACCAGTTTCTCAATGCCATCAGCAACAATCATCGGCGTGGCCGCTGGGAAAATCGTAAACAGCGGCCTCAGGGGCAGCTGATCTTTTGCATGGATGAGCGTGAAGAGGCAATTCGCCGTCATCTCGAAGCGCTGAATCCGAAGCTGGAGACACTCGGGGCGGCTGCGTTCTACAATACCGTGATCAACTGGAAAGGGCTGGATGATGACAAGGTAACGCCGCTGTGTCCGGTTGTCAGAACGCCGTCGCATGAGCTGGATGAGATCCCCCGGGAGAACGCCGCTGAACTCTATCAACAGCATAAGGAGCGTCATCGTAAACGCATACTGGTGAAGAATTTCCTCGGCCAGGAGGTGCGCAGAAATCTGCTCTCATCCACGCTGGCGATCGTTGTCTCTGCGCCAGCTGCATTGGTGACGCTGGTGGGCAAGATCGCTGCGCCGCTGCAATTTGGCCGCTTTTCGGCCTCCATGCGCAAAGAGATCGATCTTGAAGTGCCGACCACGCTTGCATTGACTGCAGATGAGTCAGTCCCTGAGGGCACGGTGGAGAGCAATCGGCATGGATTTTCAGACCGGGAACAGGCGCAGAATGTCGGTCAGTTTCTGCGCACCATAGGCCTGGCGAAGGGGTTTGCGCCATTGGTGGTGCTGTTTGGACATGGCTCGAGCAGTGAGAATAATCCGCATGCATCCGCCTATAACTGCGGTGCCTGCAGCGGCAACCATAGCGGACCCAATGCCCGCGCCTTTGCGCAGATGGCCAATCGTCCGCAGATCCGCACCCTGCTGCATGAGCAGGGAATCGATATTGCGGACGACGTCTGGTTTGTCGGCGCCTATCACAATACCGGCAGTGAGGAGATCGAGTGGTTTGATGTGGATATGATGCCGCTGCAGTTTCATCAGCAGTTTGAGCAGCTGCGCAGCGAAGTCGCGCAGGCGACGGAATTCTCGGCGCATGAA
>DAOUQU010000293.1 GCA_030625445.1 Gammaproteobacteria bacterium | reverse complement strand
CCCGTGTTCTCGTTTCCCTGCTGCTTCTCAATGCCGGCTACAGCTATATTCCCTATTCATCCCTTGAGAGCATTATCGAAAAAAACAAGGATGCCTATTATCTCGCATTGAGACGCACACAGAAAACGCTAAAGAGTGACGCAGCAGACTGGCTGCCATGGCTGCAGTTTTTTGTGAATTCTCTCAAACGGCAAAAAGACCACCTTGCCGCCAAGATAGAAACGACTCAAAACTATGCAGATCTCCCGCGTGAAAGCGTGATGATTATGGAGTATGTGAATGAGCATCACCGCATTACCACTGGTGAAGCTGAAAAAGTCACACAGGCGCCAAGACCCACGGTGAAAAATCGTCTAGGCTCTCTCGTGAAAACAGGGTTGCTGGTTCGTCACGGCAAGGGGCGTGGCAGCTGGTATGGGAAAGAGTAGTAATTCATTTCCCACTCTCTATCGATCACCCCAACATCAATGAAGATTGATGGGCTGGATTAGCGCATTCTTTTCTATGAAGTTTCAATCCAGATGACAAATATTTCACTCATTCAGGGCGACATCACGACTGCTGATGTTGATGCTGTGGTGAATGCAGCAAACCCGGCGATGCTTGGCGGCGGCGGAGTTGACGGGGCAATACATCGAGTTGCAGGTCGGGCATTGTTAGAGGCCTGTAAACAGGTAAAACCCGTCAACGGCGTTCGCTGTCCGGTCGGTGAGGCAAGGATCACCCCGGCAGGTCAACTCAAGGCCAGGTATGTCATTCACACCGTTGGCCCTCGATATCGGATTGATGATCATCCGGAAGATCTGCTCCGGAATGCATACAGGAATTCTTTGCAGCTCGCCCTGGAAAACTATTGCAAGTCGATAGCCTTCCCGGCCATTTCATGCGGCGTGTATGGCTACCCAATGGATGAGGCCGCGGAGATTGCATTCGGCGAGTGTTCTAAAGAGAAATATCAATCTCTGGCTATCTCGTTTTATCTGTTTTCTCAGTCAGATTTGGATGTCTGGCGGGCGGTGTGTGAATCTCTTTTAACATTGTAATGAACCCAAGGACCCCGTACAATTTGAATACGTACAAATACGAGAGTATGGCCATGCCTCAGATCCCCGTAGAAAATAACGACCGAATGTCGCTGCGTATTGCTGCGCAAGATAAATCGCTGGTAATGCGTGCAGCTGCGCTGCAACATACTAACTTGACCGAATTCGTCATTCGCACTGCGGTATCAGCGGCGCGGGAAGTCATCGATAAGAACGAACGGATTGAACTTACTCAGCGGGACAGTTTGCATGTTCTGGATCTTCTGGAAGAACCGCCGGCGCCGAATGAAAAACTCATGGCGGCTGCTTTTGCTTTACCAAAGTAATCATGGCGCTCCCCGCCTGGCATGAAGAACCGATCAGCAAACAGCATAACCGGCAAGCTTTTGATTGCAGTGATGGCGCACTTAACGAGTTCTTAAGGCGGCATGCGCGCAATAGTCACGAAAAAGGCGGGGCAAAGACGTTTCTTGCGGTAGATGACGCCGACAGTAAAAAGATTCTGGGGTTTTATAGTTTGAGTCCGGCTTCTATTGCTTATGCGCGTACACCAGAAATTGTAAAACGCGGGCTGGCGCGGCATGAGGTTCCGGTATTTAGGCTTGCCAGACTGGCAGTGGATTGTTCTGTCCAGGGACAAGGAGTTGGTGGACAATTATTGCTCGCAGCAGGGCGGCGTTGCTTGTTTGTTGCAACCCAGGCAGGTGGCATTGCACTGCTGATAGACGCAAAAAATGAACGGGTTACCGAGTGGTACGCCAGCTATGGCGCTGTTCCACTCCTCGATACGCCACTCTCGCTACTTTTGCCTTTCAAAACAATCCATGCAGCCCTCAATGCGGCTGGTAAGTTGTGATTTTGCCGGGAAAAGAGGAAGGAAAAACGAATAATCCTTTGAAACGATCACTTATAGATCAAGATAAATGGATTCCGGCTAAAGGCATGCCGGAATGACGATGTGCTGCAAAAACCTCATTATGCTACTCGATATTTTGCACCTGTTCACGCATCTGTTCGATCAGCACCTTGAGTTCGACGCCGATGGCCGTCATCTGCTGATCGGCTGATTTGGATGCCAGGGTATTGGCTTCGCGGTTGAGTTCCTGCATCAGGAAGTCGAGGCGTCGGCCTATTGGCTCGCTGCGTGCGAGCACATGCTCCACCTCTTGCAGATGCGCCCTGAGCCTGTCCATCTCCTCATCCACATCCAGCCGCTGGGCAAGCAGCGCCATCTCCTGCTCCAGACGTTCCGGCTCCAGTTCGGCTTTCATCTCGGCGAGCTTATCTTCAAGACGCTGGCGAAATGCGGCAACCACCACCGGGATGCGCTCCCTGGCCAGCTCCACCTGCTTGTGGCAGGCTGCAACACGCTCCAGGATCATTGTCTCAAGTTTTCCGCCTTCACGTTCACGGCTCTCCCGCATCTGTTTGAGCGAC
>DAOUQU010000147.1 GCA_030625445.1 Gammaproteobacteria bacterium | reverse complement strand
TTGCCATCCGGATCACGGCAGAAGAGTGCTTCCCGTCCGGAACGGCTCATGGTGTATTCGATTCCAGCTTCATCCAGACGCTGCTGAACCATGTTCAAATCCTGAACCGAAAAAGCCGTGTGGCGATCACGCCCGCCATGTCGAGGCCTTTTATCTGTCGAATCAGGATTGGGAAGCTCAAGCAGGTGAATCTGCTGACCTCCCACTTGCAGCCATGCGCCCGGGAAATCGAGAGCGGGACGCTCAGCGGTTTCCAGTCCCAGAATCCCGCAATAGAATTCGAGTGATTTGTCACTATCAGAAACGATCAGGCTGACGTGATGCAGAGTTGTCGTATTCGATTTCATAGTCATGTACCGAAGGCTGTAGGGGGTCAATAAGATTTGCGCATTGCACCAAAAAATGGCGGGATGCGCTGTCGCTTATACTGCCCTACGGATCTGTATTTATCTGTTACATTCTCAATAACTACGTGCATGTGAGTAGAATGCTATCGCATTTCTATCGTGGTCAGAAGACCACTCCTACATCTGGCGCCACATAGAACTGTAGGAGCGGTCTTCTGACCGCGATCACGCAGACTCCTCCTCACTATTCCACACAGAGACAAAATAAGCGGCGATGATGATCATGAAGCCGCCGGCATAATCCCTGTACCCAAGCACCTCGCCCGCCAGCCACATCGACGAGACCGCGCCCGCAACCAGTTCAAACAGAAGTATCACTGCAGAGCGTTGCACCGGCATGTGTGTCACACCATATTGCAGTGCAACAGTCGACAGCATAAATCCGGCAATACCAAGCACCACGGCAGCTGCCAGAATTGCCAGTGAAATATCCGGCAACTGCTGTTGCTGCACCAGCAGTGCCGTACCCGCAACCAGCAGGCAGCCGACCCAGGCGACGGCGGTTTTCAATAGCAGCGGCTGATCGTACAAGCGTCGAATCATGACATTGCCAAGCGCAAAGGCGACTCCCGCTGACAACGCCAGCCAGTCAGCCCTGTGTTGAGGCCAGGGATGGCTGAGTTGCGGATCCCACAACATCAACAACGCCCCGCACATTGCGACCAGTATCAACAGAGCAATTTTCGCCGTAATGGCTTCATGCAGCAACCAGTGTGCAAGCAGCAGCGCCCACACCGGTGAGAGATAAAACAGCAGCAGCACGCGCATTACCGATCCTTCGAGCATCGCCAGGATGAAAGCAAGGTTGGCCCAGCCGGCAGCCAGCATCAGCAGGAGATATTCCGGCCAGTGCTGCCTGATTCCACCAAAACCACGCACAAAAGGCGCGGCAATGACAAAAGCCGCTGCATAGACCACGATTGTCAGCCATATACCACCCAGACCATGCTGCTCCAGCAAACGCAGTGGATACCACACCACTCCCCAGAATGTTGCACTGAAGAGCAGCGCCAGGGTGGGAGGCCAATGATTGATTGGAGTACGCATGATTGACAGGTCTGTTAAAATACGCTTCTTTTTATCAAGCAGATATCAAAATGAATCCTGGTATTGGCGCCCTTCATCCCTATCCTTTTGAAAAGCTGGCCGCACTGAAGGCTGGAGTAGAACCACCTTCGGCATTGTCGCATATCGCCCTCTCAATCGGCGAACCAAAACACCCGACACCTGCATTTATCACCGAAGAGGTGATGACCCATCTGCACCAGTTGTCCATCTATCCCGCGACACGCGGCCTGCTGCAACTGCGCCAGGCCATTGCCAACTGGCTGTGCAATCGATTTCAGCTGGATGCCGGCTCACTCGATCCTGAAGCGCATATCCTGCCGCTGAACGGCACCAGGGAGGGGCTGTTTGCTTTTGCCCAGGCAATGGTCGATGCGGGTGAAAATTCACTGGTGCTGATGCCAAATCCCTTCTACCAGATCTATGAAGGAGCAGCGCTGCTTGCCGGCGCAGAGCCGCACTATCTGAACTGCGATGAGAGTTATGCCCTGGTTCCCGATTTTGACGCCATCGATGCAGAGACGTGGCGACAATGTCGTATTCTCTATCTCTGCTCTCCGGGCAATCCCAGCGGCGCTGTCATCGACATTTCAACCCTGCAGCGACTGATCAGGCTCTCCCATGAGCATGACTTCATCATTGCATCGGACGAGTGCTATTCAGAGATCTATTTCGATGAAGCGCATCCCCCGGCAGGCCTGCTTCAGGCCGCCGCACAAATGGGTGAAACCTCCTATAAAAACTGCGTTGTTTTTCACAGCCTCTCCAAGCGCTCCAATGCGCCGGGACTGCGCTCCGGTTTCATCGCCGGCGACAACGCAATCATCGAGACATTTTTCCGCTACCGCACCTATCATGGCTGCGCCATGCCACTGCATCACCAGGCGGCCAGCATCAGGGCATGGAGTGACGAGCATCATGTAATTGAGAACCGGCGTCTCTATACGGAGAAATTTGACGCCGTGCTCTCGATTCTCGATGGCGTGCTGGATGTTGCACGACCAGATGCCGGTTTTTATCTGTGGGCAAAAACACCGCCTGCATTCGATGATGCCAGCTTTGCACGCAAGCTGTTTGCGCACCACAACCTGACAGTATTGCCGGGCAGCTACCTGTCACGCACGACAGATGCCGGCAATCCCGGCGCCAACAGAATCCGCATGGCGCTGGTAGCGCCGCTGGAAGATTGCATCGAAGCCGCACAACGCATCAAAACCTGTGTAGAATCCGCATGATAAATTGTCTAGAGAATGCACAGAACACACCCTATAAGTTACACAACAGAGCCTTTTGAAAAACACTGTCATTCCGGCATGCTTTTAGCCGGAATCCATGCACCTCGATCTGTAAATGGTTGATTTTATAGATTCCGGCCTTCGCCGGAATGACGTTTTTTTGAGTATTGCAAGAGGCTCAAATTTTAATTATCTGGAGCAAACCCAATGAGTGACATTGAATCCATCATCGTCGACGCCTTTGAACGCCGCGCCGATATTACCCCGCGCAACGTAGATACGCAGGCGAAAGACGCCGTCATGAGCGCGATCGAACAATTGGATCGCGGCGAAATCCGCGTCGCCGAGAAAAAAGATGGCGGCTGGGTCGTCAACGAATGGATCAAAAAAGCGGTTCTGCTCTATTTCCGCATGGAAGACAATGAGTTCCTGAAGGGTGGTTTCACCAACTATTTTGACAAGGTGCCATCCAAATATGCAGACTACAATTCAAGAGATTTCCGTGAAGGCGGAGTACGCGTCGTTCCCCCGGCTGCCGCACGCAAAGGCTCCTTCATCGCACCCTCATGTGTACTGATGCCCTCCTACGTCAACATCGGCGCCTATGTTGATTCCGGCACCATGGTGGACACCTGGGCCACTGTCGGCTCCTGCGCCCAGATTGGAAAAAACGTGCATCTCTCCGGCGGCGTCGGCATTGGCGGTGTACTCGAACCACTTCAGGCTGCACCCACCATTATCGAGGACAACTGCTTCATCGGCGCACGTTCGGAAGTTGTGGAAGGGGTTATCGTTGAAGAGGGTTCCGTCATCTCCATGGGCGTCTACATCGGACAAAGCACCAAGATCTATGACCGCGCCACCGGCGAAGTCCATTATGGACGCGTTCCTGCAGGCTCAGTTGTCGTCTCGGGAAACCTGCCGTCGAAAGATGGCAGCTACAGCCTCTACTGTGCAGTGATCGTCAAGACCGTGGATGAAAAAACCCGCGGCAAGGTCGGCATCAACGAACTGTTGAGAGATATTTAATGAGACAAGTCTCAAACTAACGAGAAATAAAAATCTTTTTTATCTCTCGCCCAGACACAGAGACGCAAAGGGTTTTCTTGGCGTGCTTGGCGTCTTCGCCTACACGGATGTAGGTGAGGGGCGTGAGCAGGACGCGGAAGCTTTGCGAGAGCTATGATTACCAGGAAAGATAGCAACTCCCATGATAAAACTCTACGGCATTCCCAACTGCGACACCATGAAGAAAGCCCGCCGCTGGCTGCAGGATCATGATATCGAGTACCAGTTTCACGACTACAAGAAGAACGGCATCGACGCACAAAAGCTCAACGCCTGGATCGATGTTGTGGGCTGGGAAGTGCTTCTCAACAGACGCGGCATGATGTGGCGCAAAACACCGCAGCAGATACGCGACGCCATCGATCAGCAGAGCGCCATTCAACTGATGCTGGAGACACCCTCTATCATCAAGCGCCCTGTGCTCGAGATGGATTCCGGCATTACCGTCGGCTTCTCGGAAGATAGCTATCAGCAGTTATTCGCATAACTACAACTGCCATCGCATCGCGGCCGGCCGAAAAATGCTCCTGCATATCCGGCACTTCCGCCATCCATGGCGGTCGGAAGGCCGCTCCTACACAAGAACACACCGCAGATACCGTAGGAGTGGTCTTCTGACCACGAAAATCCTCTCTGCATAACCTGGACCGTGACCATGTCTTCAACCCTTGAACTTGCAATTGATCTGATCAGCCGCCCCTCTGTCACCCCGGACGACGCCGGCTGCCAGCAGCTCATGATCGGGCGCCTGCAGGCGATTGGCTTCAACATCGAACAGATGCGTTTTGGCGAGGTCGATAACTTCTGGGCCAGACGAGGCAATGAAGAGCCGCTGTTTGCCTTTGCAGGCCATACGGATGTCGTTCCCACAGGCGATCCGGAATCATGGAGCGTACCGCCTTTTGAACCGCAGATTCAACAGGGCCTGCTCTATGGCCGCGGCGCAGCAGACATGAAAGGGAGTCTCGCCGCCATGGTGACAGCATGTGAAGCTTTTGTCGCAGATCATCCTGATCACAATGGCTCTATCGCCTTCCTCATCACCAGCGATGAAGAGGGTCCGGCAACGGAGGGAACCGTCAAGGTCATCGAGA
>DAOUQU010000138.1 GCA_030625445.1 Gammaproteobacteria bacterium | reverse complement strand
CCACTTTACTCAGCCATCCCCAATATATGGGGTAATTCTCTGTTTGAGTACACTGTATCTTGTGATTAGCTTAGTTAGGTGGATACCCCTTTCTCTTTTATTAGATAGTGCAGTCAAACGATCAAGATAGCCCCACTGTGTATCGGAGCAAGAAGAAAGCGAAGCGCGCGGACCAAAAGACAACCGGGGAAAAATGCTCTCGAACAGATTCATTGAGCGCTCACTGCAACTTCAGGCTGCTGACAACCTGCTGCGGTTCTATTCCAACCAAGCAGTCGAGGTGCCCTTTAGGACAAACCCGTTGAAAACAGGGACTGCACTCAAGGCCGCGGTAGATGATCTGTGCAGATGGATTCAGCGGCGGCGTAAAGCCGGGATCGGATGAACCGTAGATCGCAATGAGATGCGTATCAACGGCGGCGGCGATATGCATCAGGCCGGAGTCATTCGATACTGCCGCCGAGGAGAGTTTCAGCAACGCAACCACCTCACTCATGGAAGTTTTTCCACACAGATCAGTGCAGTGATCACTCTGAACCAGTGAAACGATTTTGTGCGACACTGCAGCATCTTTTGCAGAGCCCAGGATAACAACCCTCCACCCCTGCCTGGTGGCTGCCTGCGCCACAGCCGCATAGTGTGCTTCAGGCCAGCGTTTTGCCGGTCCATACTCGGCGCCGGGACACAGAGCGAGAAGCTTTTCAGAACTATCAAGAGCAAATTTCGAAGAAGTTTCGCTCAATTGCTGCTGATCCAGCTCCAGTTTCGGCAGTGGGTAGTCTGTGACTTGCCGGGGATGCGGTGAGCGTCCCAGCGCGACAAAACGCTCCACTGTTTTACCCAGTGCCTGTTTGTCAAGAATACGCATATCGTTGATCAGGCCATAGCGCATCTCCCTTCTGTACCCCGTTCTCACAGCTATCTTCGCCCACCAGGGAACAAGTGCTGATTTGAAGGAGTTGGGAAGTACGATAGACCAGTCGTAACCTCCCCTCTTTAGGTGCTGAGCCAGCTGGTAACGTTTTTTCAGACCGATTTCACCATGCCCGGTCTCCAGAACATGGCCTCTGTTTACCTGCGGCATCGTATGGAGAAGATCAAGGCTCCATTCAGGGGCAAGAACATCGATCAATAGTTGAGGAAATTGCCGCTTGAGGTCAATAAAGAGACTCTGCGCCATCACCATGTCGCCAACCCAGGATGGGCCGACGATCAGGCAGCGACGGGGGTGGAAATCAGTCAACATAGGTTCCGGCTCTACTCGTCATTCCGGGGGAAGTGAGAAACGAACGACGAGGGATCACACTGGTTCCCACGGTCTTCCGTGGTAACCCATACCTGAATATGCATTCCCACGCAGGAGCGTGGGAACGAGGAAAGATTCCTCCTGCATCGAGCTGACATATTGAAAAGCTGGAATGGAATAGAGCCCTCATACCTGGTAGTAGTCACGATACCATTCGACAAAACGGTTGATTCCATCCTGCAGCGGGGTGTTCGGAGAGAAGCCGGTATCTTCGACCAGCGAATCGATATCAGCATAGGTGATCGGCACATCGCCGGGCTGCATCGGCAGCATATCCAGGACCGCTTTTTTACCGCAGGCATTCTCGATCGCGCTAATAAAGTCGCGCAGCGTCTCCGGCTGGTTATTACCGATGTTATACAGTTGGTAACTCGAGGTCGCGTTGGTCCCCGGGATAGATTTTTTCTCCGGGATCCGCGCCATCACCCGGACGACTCCCTCGACGATATCATCGATATAGGTGAAATCACGCTGCATCTCGCCTTTGTTGAATACTGGAATGGGATCGCCCTTCAATATGGCTTTGGCAAAGCTGAAATAAGCCATGTCCGGTCTGCCCCAGGGACCATAGACAGTAAAAAATCTTAACCCTGTCACCGGAATTTCGTAGAGATGCGAATAGGAGTGCGCCATCAACTCATTGGCTTTTTTACTTGCCGCATAGAGCGACACCGGATAGTCAACGTTGTCATCTGTCGAGAATGGCACCTTCTGGTTCATGCCGTAGACAGAGCTACTGGATGCATACACCAGATGCCCAACCTTGCCATGACGGCAACCTTCCAGAATATTGGCAAACCCGACCAGATTGGTATCAACGTAAGAGGCAGGATGCTCCAGCGAGTAGCGCACTCCAGGCTGGGCAGCCAGGTTCACAACATGCGAAAATTGATGCTGCTGAAATAGCTGTGCAACCCTCTCGCGATCTGCGATATCCAGATGCTGGAAATGAAAACTCTCAGAGTCGTTAAACTGATCGATCCGCGCCTGTTTCAATGCCACATCGTAGTAAGGAGTCAGGTTATCGACACCCACAACTTCGACGCCATCGGCCAGCAGCCTCCTGATCAGATGAAATCCGATAAAGCCGGCGGCACCGGTAACAAGGACGGTCACGAGGCATCCCTGTTGATGATAGAGTCACCTCGCCCGATGGCAAAGTAGGTCCAGCCTTGCTGTTTCAGCATTTCCGGATCATAGAGGTTGCGCCCGTCAAAGATCACCTTGGTGCCAAGCTCATCGGCAAGCCTCTCAAAATCAGGCACCCGGAAAGTTTTCCATTCGGTGTGAATCACCAGCGCGTCGGCGCCTTTAGTAGCGGCATGTTTTTCATCGAAGTAGGTAATCCCTTCCCTCTCTCCGAAGATGCGTCTGCACTCATCCATCGCGACAGGATCAAATACCTGCACCTTCGCACCGGCCTGCAGCAGCTCCTCGATCGTAACGCGGCTGCTGGCTTCCCGCATATCGTCCGTCTCGGGCTTGAAAGAGAGCCCCCAAGCGGCAAAAATTTTACCACTGAGATCCTCGCCAAAGTGTTGTTTGATGCGTCCCGGCAAAATATATTTCTGGCGATTGTTGACATCTTCCACCGCGTTGAGCAGCTGTGCGTCATAACCCACTGAATCCGCAGTTCTTGCCAGCGCCTGCACATCCTTCGGAAAGCAGGAGCCGCCATAACCACAGCCTGGATAGATGAATTGAAAACCAATACGCGAATCCGAACCGATGCCGCGGCGTACATTCTCAATATCGGCGCCCAGCAGTTCGGCAAGATTGGAGATCTCGTTCATAAAGCTGATCTTGGTCGCCAGCAGTGAGTTGGCAGCATACTTGGTCAGCTCCGCCGACGGGACATCCATGAAGACCATACGGTCATGGCTACGATTGAAGGGCTCATAGAGTTCACGCATCGCCACTTCGGTCTCGGGGTTGGATGTACCCACGACGATGCGGTCAGGCTTCATGAAATCGGCAATCGCCGACCCCTCCTTGAGAAATTCCGGATTTGAACAAACGTCAAAATCGATAGAGACATTACGTTGTTTGAGAGTCTTGCTCATTTCAGCAGTAACTTTCTCAGCCGTACCGACAGGAACAGTGGACTTGTCGATGACAATCTTGGGACGATCCATATGCCGGGCAATAGATTTGGCAACAGCGAGCACATACTGCAAATCAGCGGAGCCGTCTTCATCCGGAGGTGTACCGACTGCAATAAACTGCACATCCGCGTATGCGACTGCCTTCTCGATATTTGTCGTAAAGGCGATATGGCCATCCGAGACACACTGCTTGATAATCTCTTCGAGACCCGGCTCGTAGATCGGAATCACTCCATTTTTCAGGTTGCTGATCTTCTCTTCATCGATATCGACACAGAGCACGTGATGACCGACATCCGCCAGACAGGCGCCTGTAACCAGCCCTACATATCCACTACCGTAAATTGTAATTTTCATATTTTTCGACAATACCAAAGGTAAAATAAAGGTAACTATTCAGCCCGTAGGGCGTCAATAAGCTCCGCGCATTGCGCCGCATGTTTATGCAGCACAACCGGATTATTATCAATTGATGCGCTTCCCAAGCTCAACACATCCTATGTATAAGAACATAGCTCCGCCGATGGCGTGTGACTCCTGGATTATTCTTTATCAGACAGCTGATAACTGGCACCGCAGTAAGGGCAGACAACTACCTCGTCCGTGCCTTTGAGCAGCAGGAATACCCGTGGATGCATATTCCACGCCTCATCACCGGGGCGCGGACATGACAGGGGCAAGTCTTTGCCGGGAACCTTGATGATGTGTTGATTATTTGCAACCTTCGCCTCCACTAGACATCGTTCTTGTATTTATCATCTTCCGATTTCTTGTAACGCGCCATCTCCACTTCCCTGCGTGCATTCCACACCTCTTCACGCTCCTGTGAACGCTGCTCCCAGGCTTGATCATGCTGTGGAATAGTGTTCTCCGCAAACAACACCTGGCGCATCAACTGAAAACCGAATTTCATCAGTGCAATATCATCCTGCTGCAGCACTTCGTAGGTTGTTTCGGGAAGGTCATAACTCTTTTTAAAGGTATCGCTCATGACAAAGCGGCGAAAACGATCCATATCGTAACAGGCCATGAAGTAGAGCTGCAGACTCGATTCCGGCGGTTTGCCGACAGATGGTCCGCCGGATTTCTTCTTCAGAATAAGCTGCAGCCACTCACGGTTCATCTCCTTGAACATCGCGACTTCCTGCTCAACCAGATAATCCTTGATCTGGATTTCACGATCCTCCAGATGCCCTTTGCAATGCGACTCCTCGATCAGCACGTAGTGCGCCTCGTCTTCGGAAGTATCCTTGTGGCGCAACGCCAGATGCCCCAGCGGATAGTAACGGCAGGATGTCGGACGATCCTCGTAGACACTGCATCCCTCGTCATCCATAAAGAGACATGCGCCTTCGTCCGTGGTCTTCATCTTGACGCCGGGCACCTTGTCCGCATCCATCTCAAAAGGTACTGTATGCTGCTTGAGGAATTCGCCACTCCCCATATCAAAACGCTTCTTCAGGCGAATGATGTCATAGGGTGTCAGGGTAATATTCGCCTGCTTGCAACATGCATTGAAGCATGAGATTCCCTTGTAACAGCGGAATTTGATGGTTGCATCAGCGCTCAACATCGCTGGCACTACGTCACTGGTAAAGGGAAGGTCGAATAGTTTACTCATAATCGTT
>DAOUQU010000012.1 GCA_030625445.1 Gammaproteobacteria bacterium | reverse complement strand
GAAGGCTTTTTCACCAGATACTTTTCCAGTTCTCCACTCTCTTTCAGGCGCTCATACTCCAGCTTGTGCTCATGCTTGAACTCCTCGAGCGGCACTGCCCCGGTGAAGATAGTGGTGCTCATCGGGAACTTGTCCGGACGGAAATGGGCATTGAAGAAGTGCACCGAGAAGAGGAATATGGTGGCCAGCAGCGCCTCTTCCGCGTGTATGATTGTCGCAATATTAAAGACCCATCCCGGTAGAATCATTGCCGTTTTGGTCGGGAAAAAGAGCATCATACCGCTCAAGCCGATAACCCCCGCACCCCAGAAGGGGGCCCAGTAGTCAAATTTCTGCCAGTAGGACCAGCGGTCAAAACTGGGGCGTTCGCCCTTGCCGAAGAACCAGCGGAACATCGCCTTCACATCGCTCCAGTCCTGCCAGTTGGGGATCATCGATGTGGGGCCGAACCAGCGGAACGTCTTACGCTTGATGATAAAGATATTGACGGCGGCGATACCGAAGTGAACCACAAACACCGTCAGCCAGATAGTCGCAGCCGTACGGTGAATGATGGCTTCAACCTGGGGACCGCCCAGCAAGCCGATGATGAACGGCGCCCAGTCGGTATGGGAGAACAGCAGGGTGGAGCCGCTCAATACCAGCACCATGGTGCTCATTGCAAACAGCAGGTGGATGATACGCCACACGACACTGAAACGGCGGAAATAGACCGGCCCTTCGCCTGCAGGAGGCGGCATGTACCCCATGCCCTCTTTACGGTCACGATACTCCCGGTAGAACCACAGAATGACGTGGGTCCAGAAGAACAGAAACACGCTGATAATCAGCAGAGTCATGAATTTCGCGGTGATCCAGATACCGGGATAACGCTCGAAGTCATCGGCATTGCCATGTGCGTGAAAACCCAGGAATCCCTCGGGGGCATCCTCATGGCACGTCCGGCAGGTCTCCAGGCGGTTGTCGAGATGCACCGTCGAGGTCGGGTCATCGATGCCTTTGAGTTCATGGCCGCCGTGGCAGTCGTAACATTTTGCGGTATGAGTGTAGCCCAGCCGGTTGACCTGGCCATGGTAGGAGGCCAGGTAGGTCTTCAGCGATGTTTCATGACAGCTGCCGCAGTTCTTTGTGATGGTCAGCTTCATTGAATCCTTGTCAGGTGATTCAATGTTATGGGTGGTATGGCAGTCCGAACAGACTGCTGCATCGCTGTTGTTTTTCTCCATCACCTCCTTGCCGTGGATGGAGGTCATGTAGGCCTTTTTCTGATCCTCGTGACACTTGCCGCACACCTCGGGATTCTTCAGACGATGCTCGGCGCGCTGCTCGCTGCCCAGGGCGCCGACGTTGTGGGCATCGTGACAGTCGTGACAGGTGGCGTTGGTTTTGGACTGGTCAGCGAGATTGGGGCGTGCATGGACCGAGTGCATGTAACTGTCAATCTGCTCCATCACCACCTTGAGGCGTTCGTGTTCGGGATCGTCGCTATCCTTCTGCTCCTCCCACTTCTCCTGGTGGCACTGCACACAACCAACGGTAACAGGGAGCTTTTCATCGTGCTCCCCTTTTACCAGGGAGACGTTGGTGTGGCAGCCGACACAATTCTGATCGCCATGGACGCTGTCACCGAACTTGTCCGGGTCGACGTAGATGAACTTCGTCGTGCCGTCATCATATTCCCAAACCTTCTCATCTTCATCATCATCGGCATGGCACTTATTGCATTTTTTGTTCGGGATGAGTTTCTTGACGGCCTCTTTGCCTGTCGCTTTGGCTGCCGCCATTGATGTTTCATCAGCTTTGGCATACAGGTTTCCACCGTAAAGCCCCAGCACGACCGTGAACAGCACAGCCCATCCTGCAACGACTCCTCTCTTCATCTCTCTATACCTTTGATGGCTTAATCGGCACAACAGGCCGTGAATCCCAGTTTGATATATTTCAATTTTTCTTCAGGCATTTTTATCCACAAAAGAAGTGAGGTCAAGTCTTTCATGAAGCACGTGACCAGTTTAGGGTGCGCTGAAAACCCAATGACAGTAGCAGTATGCAGATCAGGGGATGAGCAGAATGCTGATATTTCATACTCCCTTGAGTTACATCATGGTCAGAAACGATCTTATTTTCTATAGTAGCTGATCCTTTTGTATACGGAACAATAGAAACATGACAACGCCTGATTGCAGCGCCATACCCCAGGTCGCACTTGATTTCATGAACACTGTCCACTGTGAAGAGTTGACACTGGTTCAATCGATAAGCGGGTTAATCGATGCTGAATCCCCTGACAACAACAAGATCAGTGAACTGCTGGATCAATGGGTCACACATACAGAACAGCATTTCGAGCGTGAAAACAGGTATATGCAGGAGTACAAATTTCCGGCTTACCCGGTGCACTCCAATGAGCATGATGCAGCGCTGGAACAGATACGCCAGGTGCAGCAGCAGTGGAATAACAAGCAGAATCTTGTATCACTGAAGCAGTACGTACAGAGTGACTGGCCAGTCTGGTTCAAAAACCACATCTCAACGATGGATTTTATAACAGCGCAGTTTTTGAGCCAGTTCGATTTTGAGGTGGAGTTGTAAAAACCTTTAACCACGAAAGGCACGAAATACACGAATAATTATTTTGTCAGTTTTCGTGATTTTCGTGCCTTTCGTGGTAAAAAAAGATTCGAAGAGTCAGGAACCTCCTCCTTAACTTCCCACCAGCTTGTCAAAAATACGAAAACCGGCGATATAGGTTCCCGCTGCGGACCCCATGGTGCTGAAGAGAAAAACCAGCAGAATGCGTGAAACCCGGTTTTTCCACCAGCCGCTCCAGTGCGTCACATCATGGCGCAGCTGCTCAAAGTCACCCACCTGAGGTTTTCGCAGCAGAGTCTCGGCAGCAGCGGTTACCATGCCTGCACCGACAGTTGGATTTAGAGAGGTAATCGGTGCGGCAATAAATGCCGTCAACACCGTCAGGATATGTCCACCAGCAATTAATGCTCCAAGCGCCGACAGGGTCCCGTTGATCAATACCCACTCGGCAACCAGATTCCACCCCAGCTCAGGACTGCGCATAAACCCAGCTGTAAATCCGCCCAGAATCACCACCACAATCAGCCATGGCAGAAATTTGAGCCAGGATTTTTTCTGCGGCAGCTGCTCCAGGGTCGTCAATAGCTGCTGCGGATCAGCAACTCCTTTTTCGAGTGTCTCGAGAATCCCTTTCTGATGCCCCGCGCCAACCACTGCAAGAATATTTTTGTAGGAGTGCTGTTGCTCCTCCTGAATGAGTCGGGCCGCCATATAGCGATCCCGCTCCGCAATCAATGGATCAAACAGATCCTTGCGCTCGGCTGCAAATTCAGAGAAGGTCGTCTCCAGCATGTCCCCCTCCTTGAGCCTTTCAACATCCTCCTCTGTCACCTCTTCGCGAGAGAGGACGGAGGCCAGAAGCCCGCCAAAAAGGCCAAAGCGTTTCCACCAGCTGACATTATTCATCACCCGGCGCAGTGTTATACCGATTTCACGATCGATCAGCAGCACCGGCAAATCATGCTTTTCAGCGATACGAATCGCTTCCCTCTGCTCTGCTCCCGGCTCGATGCCAAACTGTTCGGCAAGCCTCTGCTGATAGGCACTCAGAGCAAGTTGCGCCGTCACCATTGCCGCCTTGCCGTTCTTGATCACCTGAAACAGATCCATACGCGCCATGGCGTCGGGATCGACCAGCGACTGGTAGCGACTGTTGCACAGCTCCACTGCAACGGCGTCATATTCACCGCTCTCCAGCATCTCCCGAACCTCGTCAGCACTGGCGCGGGAGACATGTGCTGTTCCCAACACATACACCTCGCCATCCCCGAGTTTGACATGCGAATCGATGGATGGAATTTGAATCTCTGTCATCACTAAGCCTTAGAATGAATCGATGGAATAGGGGTTCTGGGAAAGGGAGTGCTGATTGAAGCGCAACGCGATTCAATCAACGCATCCCTAATCTGTTATGCTTGCAAACGCGACGAATTTTGACACATTACAGACTATGTTACGCTGGAAACTGCATTTTATTTTCATTCTGGGCTTTTTTCTTGTTTTCACCAGTGGCTGTCAAAGCATGGGTGAACGCAGACGCGATGAATCCCTCGCATCGACCCTGAAGCTCTATGGCAAGGTTCTGCGCTGGCAAGGCCCGCATGAACAGGGAGCTATGCTGGCCAACCCTGAACAGGCGCCAACGAATAGAGGCATCACCGTCACTTCATATGCAGTGATCTCCAACCCGGTCAAATCCGGGGAGAACGCGGCACATCAAACGGCGGCAATCGAGTATGTTTATCATGACAGCCAGGTGATAAAACGAGTCATCGACCAGCAAATCTGGGAATATGACACTGAAGAGGAGAGATGGTTAAGGGCAAACCAGCCACCAGGGATGCCGAGGTAACCTCCCCCTCTCTCCCAACATTGCAACAGATTGATTGACATAAATCAACTAAGCGTGATCTCAACTTGACCTGACAACACACTTATAAGACAATTTACCGGTTATTTGTAGGAATTCCAGAATATTCTGATTTACCAAAATTCCAATAACTCTGTCGAAGCTTCTGCTTTGCCAGTCAATTATGTGGTTTAACTTGTGGGAGACAACACTATGAGCGAAGGGGTTGATCTAAAAAAACGCCGCTTTCTGACTCTCTCAACCGCCGTCATTGGCGCTGTTGGAGCAGGGGCTGTCGCCGTCCCTTTTGTGATGTCATGGCAACCGAGTGCAAGAGCCAAAGCGGCCGGCGCACCCGTTGAAGCCGACATCAGCAAAATAGAAGAGGGACAACTGCTACGCGTCAAATGGCGCGGCAAACCTGTTTGGGTGGTGAACAGAACAAAGCAGAACCTTGAAGATCTGCCCAAGCTTGACGGCATACTTGCCGATCCTGCTTCGGAGGTCGAGCAACAGCCAGCCTACTGCAAAAACCCGACACGCTCAATCAAGCCCGAGTATTTGATTGCTATCGGCATCTGCACCCACCTTGGCTGCTCTCCATCATATCGTCCTGACGTGGCGCCGGCCGATCTTGGCGCTGACTGGCTTGGAGGTTTCTTCTGCCCATGCCATGGTTCCAAATTTGACCTTGCAGGCCGTGTCTACGCGGGCGTTCCTGCTCCGACAAATCTTGTGATCCCGCCGCACAGCTTTCTCTCTGACAAGGTTGTTCTTATTGGTGTTGACGGAGGTGCCTCATGAGTGCATTGCAAAACATGGTCGGCTGGATCGATGATCGCTTCCCCATGACCAAGGTGTGGAACGAGCATCTGGCTCAATACTACGCGCCGAAAAACTTTAACTTCTGGTATTTCATGGGCTCACTGGCGATGATGGTGCTGGTGATCCAGATTTTGACCGGCTTGTGGCTGGCGATGATGTATAAACCGGATGCGAACCTCGCATTTGCATCGGTTGAATACATCATGCGCGATGTCAACTGGGGCTGGCTGATCCGCTACATGCATTCGACCGGCGCCTCGATGTTTTTTCTGGTCATCTATCTGCATATGTTCCGCGGCCTGATGTATGGCTCCTACCGCAAACCGCGCGAGTTGCTGTGGCTGATCGGCATGATCATCTATGTCGCCATGATGGCAACCGCGTTCATGGGCTATCTGCTTCCATGGGGGCAGATGTCACTGTGGGGAGCTGCGGTCATCGTCAACCTGTTCCAGGCGATCCCGGTTGTCGGAGAGGATCTGGCGGTATGGATTCGCGGCGACTACGTCATCTCCGACGTCACCCTGAACCGCTTCTTTGCACTTCACTTCCTGCTGCCATTCGTGCTTGCTGCACTGGTATTCGTGCACATCGTAGCGCTGCACAAGGTTGGCTCCAACAACCCCGATGGCATTGAGATCAAGAAAGGCCCCAAAGGCAACAGGTGGAGCGATACTGCTCCCGCCGACGGCATCCCTTTCCACCCCTACTACTCGGTGAAGGATATTGCCGGCGTTATCGTCTTTTTGATGTTTTTTGCCGGCATCGTCTTTTTCGCCCCCGAGGGAGGTGGGTACTTCCTCGAAGCGCCAAATTTCGAGCCCGCGAACCCGCTGAAAACGCCCGAGCATATTGCCCCGGTATGGTATTTCACCCCCTACTACGCCATCTTGCGCGCCGTGCCGAGCTTTGCAGGCACACAGGTGTGGGGCGTTCTCGCCATGGGCGCAGCCATCGTGGTGCTGTTCCTGCTGCCGTGGCTGGATCGCAGTCCTGTCAAGTCCATCCGCTACAAGGGCGGACTCTACAAGGGCTTCCTCGCCATGTTCGTGATTGTATTTGTCGTCCTCGGGTGGCTCGGCACGCAGCCTGTTACAGATCTGTACACACTGCTTGCACAAATTGCGACGACGCTCTACTTCGCATTCTTCTTCCTGATGCCGTGGTACAGCAAAGCTGACAAAACCAAGCCGGTTCCTGAGAGGGTGACAAAATGAAAAAGCTATTGATTGCAATTGTTATGCTGGCGTCCTCTCCCGCGTTCGCAAGCGGGGGGAATATCCACCTCGATCATGCTGATGTGGATATCACCGATCAGGCGTCACTGCAACGAGGCGCCAAATACTTCGTCAACTACTGCCTCAACTGCCACTCGATGAAATATGAACGCTGGCAACGCATGTTGGAGTTCGATATTCCTGAAGATCTGCTCAAACAGAATCTGATGCCATCGAATGCTAAGCCCGGTGATCTGATGACCACAGCCATGAACCCCGATGACGCGGCCAACTGGTTCGGTGCTCCACCACCCGACCTCACCCTGGAAGCGCGTCTGCGCGGTGACGACTGGATCTACACCTATCTACGCAGCTTCTATATCGACGAGAGCCGTCCATTCGGCGTCAACAACATCATTTTCGACAAGGTCGGCATGCCGCATGTGCTGTGGGAGCTTCAGGGTATGCAAAAAGCGATCTTCGAGGAGCATAAAGACGACTCCGGCCATGAAAGCCACGTCTTCAAGGGCTTCGAAATGGTCAAGCCAGGCAAGATGTCAACTGAAGAGTATGATCAGATGGCGCTGGACCTGACAAATTTTTTCTCCTACATGGGTGATCCCAGCAAGCTGAAACGCCACTCTCTCGGTATCAAGGTGCTGCTGTTTCTGCTGGTATTCTTCATCTTCGCCTACCTGCTGAAGAAGGAGTACTGGAAAGACGTCCATTAATAAAAACGTAACACGCTAAACTCCACCTAATAAAAGGCGCGCATGTTATAATGTGCGCCTTTTTTAGTTGCGTCACTTTAACGCTTTCGAGGATTACATCAGCATGCCAAGCATGATCAACAAGCGAACCGTCATGACCCTGTTCTCTGACCCGGAGTGCATCTACAGCCATCGTGTACGCATTGTGCTTGCTGAGAAAAATATCACTGTTGATATTCTCGATGCCGATCCTCTCGATCTGCCTGAAGATGTCACCGAAGTAAATCCCTACAGAACACTGCCCACCCTGATAGATCGTGATCTGTCACTCTATGATTCACGCATTATCATGGAGTATCTGGATGAACGCTATCCTCACCCTCCCCTGTTGCCGATCGACCCCGTCTCACGCGCCATGACGCGCATCTACCTGCACCGTGTCGAAAAAGACTGGTATACGCTGGCCGACATTATCATCAAAGGCGGAAAACCGGCGACCAGGGCGCGCAAGGAACTCAAAGAGTCTCTGCTGGCGGCCGGACCGGTTCTGGCAGCCAAACCCTGGTTCATGAGTGATGACTTTACGATCGTTGATGCCACCATTGCGCCACTCTTATGGCGGCTTCCGGCTCTTGGCATTGAGCTCAAGGGCGTCGGATCGGGGCAGGTGCTTGGTTATGCAAAACGCCTGTATGAACGCCCCTGTTTTGGCAAAAGCCTGACTGAAGAAGAGAAAGAACTACGTAAGTGACTTCTACACGCCCCTACCTGATCCGTGCATTCTACGAGTGGATTGTCGACAACGATTTCACTCCGCACATGATAGTGAATGCCGAACAGGAGCATGTCACTGTTCCACATCAGCACGTCGAGAATGGAAAAATTGTGCTTAATATCAGTCCATCCGCTGTCAAGGCGCTTGATCTTGGCAACGACTGGATCAGCTTCAATGCCCGCTTTGGCGGAGCATCGCTGGATATCGGCCTGCCGCCGGATGCAGTATTGGGGATCTACGCCCGTGAAAATGGCCAAGGAATGCTGTTCCAGGAAGAGCAGCCGGAGAGTGATCCACCGCAAACGTCCGCTCCGAACACCAGCTCAAAAAACAGTTCACGGCCTCAATTAAAAGTCATCAAATAGATATTCATACGTCGCCTCCAAACAACCTGGATAATTTTATATTCATTCTTCAATAAGAGAAAAGTATGCAGGATATCGAACACAAGGCATCGCAGATCCGCCTGGTCATCTTTGATGTCGACGGCGTATTGACAGACGGCAGTCTCTTCATCGGTGACGATGGCCAGGAATACAAGGCGTTCAACTCCAAAGACGGCCTGGGAATGTCACTCTTACAACAAAGTGGCGTACAAATCGCCATCATCACCGCGCGTAGCTCCGAGGTCGTCAAAATCCGCATGCAAACCCTGGGAGTCAAGTTCGTTTTTCAGGGACGCAAAAATAAAAATTCAGCTTATGAAGAGTTGAAACAGGAGACCGGATTCACAGATGCGCAAATCGCCTATGTCGGTGACGACCTGATCGATCTGCCCGTCATGCGGCAGGTTGGACTCGCAATTGCGGTGAAAGATGCGCATCCGCTGGTGACGCAGCATGCGCACTGGCAAACTCCATCCACAGGCGGTCGCGGCGCCGCCCGTGATGTCAGTGAAATGATCCTGCAGGCCCAGGGAACCTTTGAATCGAGTCTGACTGAATTTCTCTCATGAGGACACTGCTGGGCATTTTTGTCCTGATTGCCGTCATGCTGGCGATCAGCAGCTATATCAATCATCTGGACCGACACACAAATCCATCAGTTGCCGAAGATCCCTTTCACCATGATTATCCCGATATCCGCGTACGCAATCTGCAACTGACACACACAGATGCCAGCGGCCACCATCTGCACTATATCATTGCAGACGAATTGCGCCATTACATCAAAAAATCAACTGAGCTTGACAATATTCATCTGATGATGACTCCTGCTGATGCTCCCAACTGGTATACACAAGCTGATCATGGCTGGATAGATCAAAAAAGCAAACTCCTGATGCTCTACGGCTCTGTCTTTCTCAAACAGGAAGCAAGTGATGCCTCTACTGCTATCGAAACCATCAGCAGAGACATGATGATCGACTATCAAAACGGCCTGGCTTACAGCATGGCGTCGGCAACAGTTTTGAATGGCGGACACCTGCTCTCCGGAACCGGGGTGGACATCCACATGAAAAAACCAGTCCAGGTTCGTATTCTCTCAAATGTGAGCGGCTCCCATGTCATTGAATAAGGCGGAAGTTCTGATCGAATCGCTTCGCGCTTCAACCAGAACTCCCTTTCAAGTTTTTCCATCCCTTCGATTGATTCGGGGTTTCCCCAAGCTACTCTCTCTTTGTTTCACTCTCATGCTACTTGCATCAACTCTGCTTCAAGCAGAGATGAAACTGCCGGTCAATATCTCGGCTGACAGTGTCGAGCATGATGATTCGACTGCGTCTATCCTCTACAACGGCAACGTCAAGCTGACACAGGGGGAGATCTCGCTTTCCTGTGATCAGCTGCAACTCACACGTAACAAGGAGAACAACAGCCTGATCACCGCAACAGGCAACCCCGTTGTCTTTCAACAGACAGGGAGCAGTGGCAACATTCAAGGGGAAGCCTCTGTTGTCACATACCGGATCAAAGAGAGATTGCTTCGTCTCAAAGGAGATCCGATTCAATTCCGACATCAGGATCAGCAGGGAAATCACACCAATGGAGACGCACTGACAGCAGACTATGACATGATCAACGAGCATATCAAAATGAGCGGTACACCTATTCACATCAAACACACCAAAAAGAGCAGTGGCAAAGAACCCCCTCTCAGCGGAGAAGCCCGGAACATTGACTATGATGTTAAAAAGGAGCTGCTGGTCATGACCGGTGACGCCAGGATTGAACAGGATGGCAGCAATGTCACCAACGACCGGATTATTTTCGATTTAAAACAGATGACCGCTATTGCTGGCAAAAAGGCGAATGCCAGCGAGCGCGTGCATACAACCATCCGGCTCGAGAAGCAGTAGTGCTCCATCAACGTAATAATTTGGGATTCAGCGCCCATGGACTGCGTTACGCCTCTTGGCAAGGGAATTGGCCATTGCCGGCGAGACGCGCCTTGCCATGGACGCTGACAAGCTCACTGAACCCGAAAATATTACGTTGATGGAGCACCAGCCCATGGGAAAACTCAGCGCCACTCAACTGTGCAAGCAGTACAATAAACGAACTGTGGTCAAAGATGTTACCGTCGAGGTCTCACGCGGCGAGGTTGTGGGACTGCTTGGACCCAACGGCGCTGGAAAAACTACCAGCTTCTACATGATTGTCGGTCTGGTGCCTGCCGATTGCGGCAGAGTCATGCTGGGTGACAGGGATATCACGCAGATGCCCATTCATCGCCGCGCAAATCTCGGCATCGGATATCTCTCCCAGGAGCCTTCCATATTTCGCCGCATGAGCGTTGAAGATAACCTGCTGGCGATTCTGGAGTTGCGTCCTGAACTCGAAAAACATCAGCGCAGGGAGATCTGCGACAGTCTGCTAAAACAGTTTGGACTCTCCGGGCTGCGCAGCAATCTGGCGATGAGTCTCTCCGGTGGAGAGAGGCGTCGTCTAGAGATCGCCCGTTCATTGACAATGGAACCCTCCTATATCCTGCTTGATGAACCCTTTGCCGGCATCGATCCGATTTCCGTCACAGATATCCAGAATATCATCAGGAATCTTTCAGCGGAGGGCATCGGCATTCTGATCACTGACCACAATGTACGTGAAACACTGGGCATCTGTGACCGCGCCTACATCATCAACGAAGGTGAGGTCCTGGCACATGGAGTACCACAGATGTTACTGAATAATCCGGATGTTCGCGAAGTCTATCTCGGACATGACTTCCAGATGTAATCAATAAAGAGTTGAGGGAAGTCAGTAGCAAATTTTGCTGTTTCAGCTAAAATAATAGTAACTAGCAAACATAAGCACCCTACGATAACAGTGAAGCAAAGCCTTCAAATCCGTCTTGGTCATCAATTGACCATGACTCCGCAGCTGCAACAGGCCATACGCATGTTGCAACTCTCTACTCTTGAACTGAATGCCGAGATTCAGCAAGCTCTTGAAGAGAATTTAATGCTGGAAATCGATGAAGCCATTGATGATCAGCCACCTGAAACGGAGAGTGTTGACAAAATCGTCGACACATCCGCCCAGGAACTCAATACAACTGCCGACAATATCCCTGATGATCTTCCTGTCGACACCGACTGGTCATCGATTTATGACATCTCACCACCACGCAGCCGCGACACATCCAGGGAATCAGAATGGGATATCTCCTCTGCCGCTGCAGAGACAGGGCTGCGCGATCATTTGCTATGGCAAACCTGCCTTGCATCCTTCACTGATATTGAACAGCAGATTGCCGAAATTATCATTGAGGAGATCAGTGATGACGGTTATTTTAAGGGAGAGATTCATGACACCGCGGAGAGTTTCAACTCAAAACTGATTACTCCGCAACTGGTCGAGGATGTACTGAAGAGAATCCAGAGCTTTGATCCAGCCGGAGTTGGCGCTCGTGACTTGCGTGAGACCCTGATCATTCAACTCCATCAATTAGCTGCAGATACCCCCCTGCTCGGCAAGGCCGTCTCATTGCTCGAAAACTGGTTCGATCTCCTTGCTGAAAACAATACACTCATGCTGCGCCTTCGCACAGGACTGGATAAAGAGGCGTTACAAGAGGTTCTGAAACTGATTCGTTCGTGCAATCCCCGCCCCGGACAGAGCATCTCGACAAAAAGCCATGACTACATCATTCCTGATGTCACAGTGATTCGCCACAACGACCGCTGGATTGTCGAAAGTAACAGCGAAAACGCTCCCGCTCTGCGCATCAATGCCGGTTATGTCGGCCTGATTAAACGTGGTGACCGCAGTCATGACAACCAGTTGATGCGGGATCATCTTCAGGAGGCCCGCTGGCTGTTAAAAAGCCTGCAAAGCCGCCGCGAGACCCTGTTGAGAGTGGCGCAAAGCATCGTCAGTCGACAGCAGACCTTCCTTGAAAAAGGCCCGGAAGGCATGCAACCCATGGTGATGCGTGAGCTGGCTGATGAACTGGAACTCCACGAATCCACGATTTCCCGCGCTGTAACCAACAAGTATATGTTGACGCCCCGTGGTATATTTGAGTTTAGATATTTCTTCTCCAGCCATGTTGGAAATGAAGTTACAGGAAATCACTCATCAACTGCTATTCGCGCCAGAATCAAAAAGATGATTCATTCAGAGCATCCCGAAAAACCGCTGAGTGACAATAGAATTACCGCCCGGCTAAAAGAGCAGGGTATCCCCATTGCCCGTCGTACTGTGGCAAAATATCGCGATTCGATGGCAATTCCGTCATCGAGTGATCGCAAACGCATGATCTAATGGAAGCACTGATTGAATCGCTGCGCGCCTCGACCAGTGCTCTCCAGCAAGTTTTTCTACGGGGGAAGGGTTGCAATTCAATGAGTTATCACGGACACTTTCCTGACCCTTCCCCCGAACCCCCATCCTATCAATTTTTTCATAGGTTCATGACAACAAGAGGAAAACAATATGCAAGTCAATCTAACTGGTCGTCACCTGGATATTACTGATTCCATGCGCAATTACGTAAACAGTAAATTCGTAAAGCTGGAGCGGCATTTTGACAGCGTTACCCGGGTTAACGTCATTCTGAGCATCGAAAAACAACGCCAGATGGCTGAAGCAAACTTTCATGTCAGTGGACAGGATATTTTCGCAGATACCGAAAATGAAGATATGTACGCTGCCATCGATGCCCTGGTTGATAAACTCGACCGCCAGTTAATGAAATACAAAGAGAAACTGCAGAGTCACCGTTAATGACAATTCCCCCTTCACTACTCAACGGCAGCGGCATCATACTGGATGCCGTTCCTGTCGAGAAAGAGAGACTCATAGAAAAAATCGCCCTTCTGCTGGAAGACTCTGATATTTCGCCACAAACCATTGTCAATAAGCTCCTTGCACGGGAAGAGCTCGGGAGCACAGCTCTGGGATACGGAATAGCCCTCCCTCATGCGCGCATGCAGGGTATCCAGGCCCCGAGAGCTGTTTTCATACGCCTCGCGCAGAGCGTTGATTTTGATGCGCCGGATGAAGAGCCGGTCGACATCATCTTTGCAATGCTGGTTCCGGCTGGAGCAAACGAGGAGTATTTGCGCCTGCTGGCATCACTGGCAAAGATGTTTAACGATCCGGATATCCGTGATCAGTTGCGTTCAGCCTCCACCCAGGAGGAGATTTATTCTATTCTTACCGGCATCCAGCAACGCAAAAGCGCATGAGCCGCTCAACCATCGGGAGCTTCATCCATGCCGTTGGCCAACGTCTTGAGATCACCTGGGTAGCCGGCATCGATGGCAGCAACAAGTCCCTTCTGGATGAAGATGAAGATAGCCGCGAGCAAACCCTTGTGGGCTCACTTAATTTCATCCATCCGAATCGTATTCAGCTGATCGGCCATGCTGAACTGGGCTATCTGGACAGGCTCGCAAGCAGAACCCGTGCCGACACCATCCGGCAGCTCTTTATCCCGGAGCCAGCCGCCGTTATTTGCACTGATGATATTGCAGCTCCCGGCTACCTGATCGAGGCTGCCGACAGCACGGACACTCCACTGCTGGCAAGTCCGGCAGACGATCAGCGGGTACTCAACAACCTGCAATATTTTCTGGCTCAGGAACTTGCAGAACGGGAAACCATGCACGGGGTTTTCCTCGAAATTCTGGGCATCGGAGTGCTGTTAACCGGCATGGTCGCTGTCGGCAAGAGTGAACTCGCCCTGGAACTGGTTGCACGCGGCCATCGTCTGATAGCTGATGACGCACCCGAATTTGCACGTATCGCGCCGGATATTGTCAGCGGCAGCTGCCCCCCTCTGTTGCAGGATTTTATCGAAGTACGCGGACTGGGATTACTCAATGT
>DAOUQU010000280.1 GCA_030625445.1 Gammaproteobacteria bacterium | reverse complement strand
ACAGGTTCATCAAAGGGGAGGGGGGTCAATACATTTTCTGAATAGAGTTCCTGCATGATCGCCTGTGCAGGCTCGCCATATTTTTTATTAAAGAGTTCGACGACATTGTCGAACTGCTGCATGGCGTTGTTGGCAAAACCCTTGCTGTGGCACTCGAGGCAGATCGATGTCATCGCCTGGCGACGGCGTTTGGGTGAGGCTACCGCCTTGACCTTTCCCATGCTGCCATCGAGTTTGCTGATGCTTTCACCTTTTCGCGGCAGTGGGTCGGAAGTGGAGAGTTCACGCTTGCTGCCATCCTCAAAGATGACCAGGTACTGCTGCTCAGAGACGGCGGCATTGAGATTCCAGGAGTCGCGCATACCGACATCGTGGTTGGATTTCATCTTTCCGGCGGCGCCCATGTGACAGGTGACGCAGGTCGGGGCGGCGGAGTAATCCTTGCCGGCAACCCACTGGTCACTGCCCATATTCATCTCACCCTTGTGCGCCTCGTACATCATGCCGTGTTTGGAGGTTGCATAGATCTCCTTGTCAGGTGAATCCGGACCTGAGTGGCAGTAGATGCAGGCCGCGGGTTCACGCGCCTGCGCTTTTGAGAACTGGTGACGTCCATGGCAGGAGGAGCAGGAACCTACCGAGCCGTCCGGATTGATGCGTCCAATCCCTGAATTGGGCCAGGTGGCAGGGTCCAGCGTGCCGTCGCCGCGCACCAGAACTTTGGAACCATGGCATTTTGCACAGCCTGCATCGTTGATTGTGGGGCTGCCGAAATGTTCGGCGAGCGCCGGCATACGGTTCTTGATGATGGAGAGCGCCTGGGTATGCACAGAGCCCTGCTGCTGCTTGAGTTCTGTCTCATGACAGCGGCCGCAATCCTTGGGGGAGACGATGGTGGCGATGACGCTGCCTTCATGCTCTATCGCATCGACATCATCCTCATAGGCCTGGTGGCAGTCGAGACAGTTGACATTCGCCTGCGCATGGGCGCTGTTTTTCCACTGGTGGGTCAGGCCTGCCGATGATTTACTGTGACAGTCGATACACGCCTTGCCCTCTTCAGAACCCCAGCTTTCAGGATCGAGTGTCACCTTGGCTGCTAATACCGCTGTGCTGAATAACAGCATCGAGAGGAGATTCCCGATGATCATCAGGGTGGGCATAGAGGGTTGTCTGGAGGGCTTCATGCGTCGGTCTCCTGCATTAGTATTGTTGTCTATCAATTTCACAATAATTCTCGCCAAGATGCCAAGCTCGCCAAGAAAACCCTTTGCGGTCTTGGCGTCTTTGCGAGAGAAAATATTTTTTCATGCTTTGTCGGTCTGAGACATGGTCTCGCTAGTAATAAGCGGTGCGCATTGCGCCGCATGGAATGGTGCAATGCGTTCCACTTATAGCACCCTACAACTCTGTCATTGCGAGGAGTGGAACGACGCGGCAATCCAGACGGTTTTACGCTGTGCTACTCGTTTTCATACCCATGCGTCATTGCTTTCAGGTAACCCAGTGGCTCTTCGCTGGTGGTCAGGGCGAGGTAAAGATGCACGATCAAAAACGACAACATCGCAAAAGCCAACGCCGTATGGATCAATGCGATCGCGACCAGGCTCATGCCGCCCAAGCCGATGTTCTCCCAGTAGGGATAGAAGTAGTAGAGCAGACCACTGAGCACGGAGAAGGGGAGTATCACCACGTGCAGCGCCAGGTAGGCCAGGCGTTGCATGGGGTTCAGTTTCTCCTTGCGGGTTTTGTGATGCGGATGCCCTCCGCCCATGAAAATATCGATGCCATAGTATTTCAACATGGCGATCAGCTTGTTGGCGCTCGATGGAACATATTGTCTCCACTCCCCGGTGACCATGTGCCAGAAGATGGCGAGCACCCACAGCCCTATCAGCGTCCAGGCGCTTATAATGTGGACGTCGACAGCAATCTCGAAGCCAAGCACCGTATAGGTTCCATGGATCTCGAAGCCGGTGAAAAGCAGCAGCAGAATCAACAGCGCCGAGGACCAGTGCCACAGGCGTTCGAAACGGTTGTACATCAATACTTTTTCCATTAGCTATTTCTCCTTCTTCTGGCAAAGAGTATGCGCATCAGGCCATGGAAGGCCACGCCGCCGAGGGTGCCAACCACTGCAAGCCAGCCGATGATGTCAAGCAGAGCGTTTTTATCCCGTCCGGGCAGATAAAAATCGGTGACCGCGGCAAGCCGTCCATCCTTGCTGTGGCAATCGGCGCATCCAAGCGACTGCTCTTTGGGAGCGACCATGTGCGCCAGGGGCCAGTACATGGCGGTTTCGATGAAGCCGTACTCGCCGCTGTAGTCGGCACCGCCCTCCTTCATGGCGGCGCTGATCGCCCTGTTCCAGTCGTAGGATTTCCAGTAGGCATCCTTGTCCTTGCCGAAGAGATGCAGCAGCACCAGGGTGTTGTTGCCCTTATCATAGGGTTGCTTGCCGCGCATCACCTTGAATGGCCAGATGCGTGCGCCGGGGTCGCCATAGGAGCCGGAGAAGGTATTCAACTGCACCACTTCATTCGGATCGATGACCTCGTCGAGCTGCTTGTAGCGGACATTTCCG